>CAMVKS010000075.1 GCA_947167995.1 uncultured Prevotellaceae bacterium | reverse complement strand
CTACTGGAATTCAAACCATTAAAAAGTAGTCTAAAAAATGTGACGAAAACAGGAGGGGGGTATCACTCAACTCTCCAGCGTTACTTTTTTCTAAGCATCAGCAATGCTGTCACACCTGCCAGCACGTTGGCAACGAAGGCAGCTCCTATCAGCAGCAAGACAACAGCCAAGCTGGTAAGCGCTGAAAGGCCTCCTAATAGCATGCCGGCGTACAACATGGGCATGACCATCACTAAGGGCTGAGCCATCGACCTCACTTGAGGCAATATGCTCTCACGCCATGACTGTTGAACTTTGGGCTCTTCACGCATGCTGCGCTGGTAGTTCAGCATGGTCTGCAGCATCGAAGCCGTCAAGCAAGCCATCAGCACCGAATAGACTGTCAGAAAAACATTTATCGGCAGGCACAGCATCGCACTGCCTGCCAACACTATACTGCCTGCCACCATCGAAACAGCAACGGGCACAAGCATCTTTTTCCACATGGATTGAAATGGATAGAGACACCAGCCGATTGACAATAACACCACCAGCAGATACCAGAGCAGATAGGCCCACCAGGCATTCGTCTGATAGACCAGCCACACGACGGCAACCACGACAGCCATCTGCGCCACTGTCGCTCCAAATATCACCAACATGCGTTTCAGCATCTTCTTGTCGATGAAGACAAACGATATAATCGCAACAATCACTAAACAAGCAACCACAATTGAGCCCCATAAAGAGATTTCTTTTACTATCATGATATTATTGGAATTTGATTTTTGGTTCTATAAATTGCTGAAGACGAGTTTGTTGTTGCTGTTGTGTTTTTGGGTGTCTCTTTTCCCCTTCTCCCAAGAAATTAAGAATCTTATTTGGATTGGATGGTCGCGACAATATATTCTGAACGTGTGCCTATGCGGTACTTTCCCCCCCATATTCCCATGCCTGAGCTGATGTAGTAGCGGGTGTCGCCCTTCTGATAGGCTCCCCACGCCTTCTCATACATGCTGTGCACCAGCAGGCTGATGGGCCACACCTGCCCCTCGTGGGTGTGTCCACTGAGCTGGAAATCCACCCCCGCCTTTTGTGCCTCCTCAAGATTATAGGGCTGATGGTCGAGCAGGATAATAAACTTTGACTTGTCGACGCCGTCGAGCAAGTGTTTTACCGACTTGCGCTTGCGGCTGAAGCGGTCGTCCCTGCCCACAATCACAAGGTCGCCCACGGTGAGGGTGCTGTCGCGCAGCAGGGTGATGCCAGCCTTTTTATAGAAGTCGAGCGAGTTGTCAATGCCTGTGATGTACTCATGATTGCCCAGGCATGCCACCACGGGAGCATTGAGCTGGTGGAATCCTGCCGCCATGTCCTCCTCGATGAGTGGACGCACATAGCCGTCTATTATATCGCCTGCAACGAGAATCAAGTCGGGATTCTCTTGGTTAATCATCTTCACCCAGCGTTGCCACTCGGCCTTGCGGTTGTGGTAGCCCAAGTGCAGGTCGCTGAGCATCACCACCTTCATGGGTTTGGATATTTCCTTGGTGGTGTCGAGCTGCAGCGGCTCGCGCACCTTGTTGTTATAGTGGATGTTGCCATAGACGAGAAGCCCGGCAACCAATGCAGTGATTGCGCCTGAGGTCCAGGCGTTGTCGTGAAGCCACATTTTAGGCACTATATGGATGAGCCTGCCAAGATCAAGTAATAAAAAGGCAAGAAGCAGGTAGAGAAACACTATGAGCCACGAGGTGCTCACATCATAGGCCGCCGACGCCAAGCCCAGCGGCATGCGATTGAATGCACCGGCAATGCCCGCCAGCATCATCACCAGTGAAGCCAGCATGAGCACAACCACCGTCCACTTTGCCCACACGGGAAACGGAAGCACCTGATATACATGCCATAGCACATAGACATGCACCAGCATAGCCACTAAGATCACAATTATAAACCCCATTTTCATCGGTCGAATAAATATTTGATTTTATGTGCAAAATTAGTCATTTTAATTTTTATTCACGTCATCAGAGTGGATTTTTCAAGAATATTCATTATTTTTGTCCCAAATTTTTAATTAGTACTATGACAAATCTTAAATTATTCGTCTTAGCGACAATATCGCTTATGGCAAGTTTTTCTATCAACGCTGAGGTGCTTCCCACACCACAGACCACAGGCGGCAAGCCATTAATGCAAGTAATGAGTGAGCGCAGGTCGAGCCGTGACTATCAAGAGAATCAAACCGTATCGAAACAAGACTTGAGCAACATGCTCTGGGCAGCATGGGGCATCACTCACGAGGGAAAACACACCGTGGCAACAGCCATGAACCGTCAAGAATTGGTACTTTATGTTGTAACCCCCACCGAGGTGAGCCGTTACAACCCCGATGCCAACACCCTCACCGTGGTTAACACCGGCGATTTTCGTAAGTACGTGACTATGCAGGACTTTGCGGCTATTGCACCCATCAACATTGTGATGGTTGTCGACACAAGCAAGCAAGAAAAGCCCGAGTTCCAGGGCTATACCGTTGGAGCGGCATCGCAGAATATTTATCTCTATTGTGCTCAGGCAGGATTGAAGACTGTGGTGCGTGCAGGCTTCGACCGTGACAATCTGCCACAGATTTTGAAACTCAGTGCCAATGAGCGCATCATGCTGGTCCAAACGGTGGGTAAATAGACACATCTCTTAATTTTATTATGTGTTCATCAAAAAACTATATTCTTGTCGCTGCGATGCTCATCGTGGCGATAGGGTGCTTGCCTTCTTGTAAAGAGAAGAAGCACTATCACGACTACTTCGATAAAAGCCAGCTCGATATCATAGCCACGATAGGCAAGCAACGCCCCAAGCTTCAAGACCGCCACCTCGACTATGATACCAGTTGGATGGATGAGACCGGAGCTCATCACATCTTTGTCGATCCATTGCCCGACAAGTATGACAGCCTCTTCGTCGACTTCAATCCTGTCCAGTATCCTCATGCCCGTCGCAACGGCATTGAGCCCATAAAGAATCTACATGATGCTTACCGCTTGAGAGAGCCATTGGTGAAAATACAAACCTGTGAGGCTTATTATCTCGACTCACTCACTCATTCCATGCCCTACCTGGTTCCCAAGGCCGCCAAGGTACTTGAGGAGATAGGTTGCGCCTTTGCCGACTCGGTGATGGCTCACGGAGGCAGCCAGTATCGCATCGTAGTGACCAGTTGCACACGTTCTTACTACACCGTGGGCAAGTTGCTCAGAGTGAACCGTAACGCCTCGCCCACGTCTTGTCACATGTATGGCACCACGTTCGACTTGAGCTGGACGCATTACGAGCCTTATAACAATGACTTCCGCATCAATCGTGAAGACTTGAAGAACATCCTCGGGCATGTGCTTCTCGACTTCCAACTCAAGAAGCGTTGCACCGTCTTGCATGAGAAGGGACAATGTTGCTTCCACATTACAGTAATATAAAACACCCATTATAATTAAACCATTATAAACAACAATGACTGAACAAAATGCTATTGCCAATTACCTGAAGTATACAGGAAAAAAATCATTTAATTTCACAACAGCTCTCGTCGACATGGACGGAGTGCTGTTTGACTCAATGAAGAATCACACCCGCGCCTGGGTGAAACTGATGAAGAAGAATGGCATCAAGTGCACACGAGATGAATTCTACATGTATGAGGGCATGACTGGCCGTGACATCATCAAGATGAAATTCAAGAATGGTGCCGGAAAGAACGTTACCGACGACGAGGCACAAGCACTCTACAAAGTGAAGACTCGTTACTTTACCGAACTGGGAGATGTGGAGACCATGCAGGGCACTCTCGAAGTGCTCAAGGCTTTCAAGCAGGCAGGCATCAAGTGCGTGTTAGTGACTGGATCGGGTACACAAGCAATGCTTGACAGGGTAGATACCGATTACCCCGACATCTTTGACGAGCAGCGCATTACCGCTGTGGATGTGAAACGCGGCAAGCCCAATCCAGAGCCTTACCTCAAGGCGATGGCCAAAGTGGGTGTTCAGCCCAACGAATGTGTGGTACTCGAGAACGCTCCATTGGGAGTTCAGTCGGGACACACTGCCGGCTGCTTCACCATAGGCGTGACCACCGGTCCCATCCCCGAGAAAGACATGTACAAAGCTGGTGCCGACATGGTTTACAAAGACATGGCATCGCTTCTCGAGGCCATTCCAGTGCTTCTCGAGGCCTTCAAGAGTGAATAGAGCAGTATAGAGGTTTTTATTTATTAGTAGAGATTTAACCCCTTAATAATGACATCACTTCACATCGCGGGCAATGTAGATGCCACCCTTGTTTCAATAATCGAGGGTGGCAATTACAATGTTGTGATAGCGCTTGTTGACGAGAACACACGGGAACAAGTGCTGCCGCATGTGCCTTGTTTGAGAAAGGCACCTGTGATAGAGATTCCCAGCGGTGATGACAACAAGACGCTTGCGACGCTCACACAAGTGTGGCAGGACCTTGAGCGCTGCGGAGCCACGCGTCAGTCGTTGCTCGTAAACCTTGGTGGAGGTGTTGTTACCGACCTTGGTGGGATGGCAGCCGCCACTTTCAAGCGGGGCATCGACTTTGTGAACGTCCCCACCACGCTGTTAGGGGCGGTGGACGCTGCACTGGGTGGGAAGACTGGCATCAACTTCAACAGTTTGAAGAACGAGATAGGAGTTTTTGCCACTCCCCGTGCGGTGATAGTGAGCACCGAGTTTTTCGCTACCCTTCCACGTGAGGAGTTCAAGTCGGGTTTTGCCGAGATGCTGAAACATGCCATGCTTGACTCTTGCGACAGCTTCTCACGGTTGTTGGCGTTTGATTTTGAAAATATTGATTATGAGTCGCTTCTTGCTCAGCTGAAGACATCGTTGCAGGTGAAGCAGCGCATTGTCGAGCAAGACCCCACCGAGCAGGGCCTACGCAAGGCTCTGAATTTTGGGCACACCGTGGGTCATGCCTTCGAGAGCAAGGCGCTGAACGAGGGCAACCCGGTGCCGCACGGCTATGCTGTGGCATGGGGCCTGGTGGTCGAGGTTGTGCTGTCGCACATGATGATGGATTTCCCGAGTAGCAAGCTCTACAGTCTTGCGCGTTTTGTGAAAGACAACTACGGTGTTTTCCACATCACCTGCGACCACTACGATGAGCTAATAGGCTTGATGCAACACGACAAGAAAAGCTGTGCCGGAGAGATAAACTGCACGCTTTTAAAAGAATGTGGCGAAGTGACAATCAACAACACTGTATCTCCCGAGAGCATCAAAGCCGCACTCGATATCTATCGTGACCTTATGGGGATTTGATAGGGAATTTGTGCAACCAGATAGCAGTCTGGACAAGGCTTCGTGTGGTTAGAAAGGCCACGAATGATATCCAGAGGGCATGGTTCCCAAGTGATGTGGGAAGAGTGAAATAGAGCAAGAAGAAGATGGCGCATGCCGTGGCCACTGCTGTGAGCATT
Organism: uncultured Prevotellaceae bacterium; assembly: GCA_947167995.1. Classification (GTDB taxonomy): domain Bacteria; phylum Bacteroidota; class Bacteroidia; order Bacteroidales; family Muribaculaceae; genus Sodaliphilus. Next base: position 6,005 of record CAMVKS010000075.1, on the reverse strand, counting down.
CCTCGCGTGGCGGTGACGCCAATGAATACCCCGTCCCACACAAATGCCGCGAAACTCACAAGTGGCACTATCGAGCACCACCAGTGGTAATACATTGCTGTCGTGACCACCTGCCTGTCGCTGGTGAACAGCGAGAAAATATCATGTGGGAATAATGAATAGGCCAAGACGAACACCATTGTGAGACTTACGCTCCACATGAAAAGCCATCGCACGCAACGATGCATGAGGCGATGGTTGCCTGCACCGTAATATTTCCCTGCCACAGCTTCTCCAGCAAATGCAATACCATCCATGAAGTAGCTGAACAGATGGAATAGCTGTTGTATCAACGTGTTGACGGCCAGAATTATATCGCCTCCGAGGGCACCTGCGCGAATGAAGAACATGTTCACTGCCAGCATGAAGATGCATCGCACAAAGATGTCGCTGCTCACCTTGAAGAAACGCCCGCTGCCCTTCAGGTTTAACGCCCTTGCCAGGTGCAATTCCTTGACGATGGCAGAAAAGCGGTGTCGCACACGCCAGCAGGCATATACAGCACCCACCCACACTGCGGTGAGCGTTCCGATGGCGATGCCCTTGAATCCCATGTCGAGGACATAGACAGCCACAAGGCTCACCACAACATTGAGCACGTTCACGCCTATAGATATTATCATGGGACTTCGAGAGTCCTGCATGCCTAACAGCCATCCTTTTATCGCCATGGTGACGAGTACCGCCGGCGCACCCCAAATCACTATGTTGAAGTAGGTCGATGCAAACTGTGCGACTTCATGCCCGGGGCTCATTATCAAGAGCAAAAGCCATCGTATGGGCACCTGCATCGCCACCATGGCGATTCCTACAATCAGTGCTATGGCACTTGATCGTTGAAGAGTGTCGACTTGAGCCTGTCGTGAGCCACTGCCGTAGGCTTGAGCCGTGAGCCCCGATGTTCCCATTCTCAGGAAACCGAAGTTCCAGTATAGCACGTTCATCATCATGGCGCCCACCGCCACCGCACCAATGTACTGCGGTGCTCCCAAATGGCCTGCGATGCCAGTATCGAGCAGACCTAATAGCGGCTCGGCGATGTTGGCAATAATTGCCGGCATCGATATCGCCATGATTTCCTTGTTTATCTTCGACAGTCTCATCTTCTTGACTCAAAAAACGGTGCAAAGATAATACATTTTTTTCAGTGTGGGGGCAAAAATGTGAAGATAGGGGGTGGCAGGAAAAAATACTAATGGCCGTTTCGGGATGAAGAGATGTTGATGATGGTGGGTAGCAATATGGAGTGAGAGGGCAGCGAGGCATCGACCTCGAGCCGAATGATGCGTGACGGAATGTTGATTACAGGTCTTGACAGAGGGGCAGCCACAGTGCCAGTGGCACTCACCTGGCTGATGATGAAGCCGTGGCAGCTTGAGCCTCGTTCGCCTCGAAGTGACAGCCTGAAAGCAAACAGGCCATTGACACCCTGAGGAGTAAACAGGTTCCATGTGATTCTTTTTATTGCCTTGCGCATAATGTAGTCAATTTCAATGGGATGTGACAGATAATAGACGTTGAGGACACCATCGTCTTCTTGCGAGAGGTCTAAAAGTGCGCCGTCGGTGGTTACTGCCATGGCATTGCTTGGGTCGCTATATAGATTGCCCACGCTGATGTCTCGGCGGTAGGTTCGCCCCGACGGCATGAGAACTATCACCTTGCCATTGTGGCTTGCAATCCATAACTCTCGTTCACGATCGTTCCATGATAGTTTTGTTGGGAGAGAGGAGAGAGGGGAGAGGGGAGAGAGTGGGCTGCGCATGGTGGAATCGCCTGACTCGCCTGATTCACTTGACTCGCTGGACTCGCTTGAATCACTTGAATCACTGGAATCGCTGGAATCACGTAGTGACATATTCACCAGGGAGAGCCACCGCTTGATGGTGCTGCCTGTGATAGAGCACAAGATGCCGTGCTGCGAGACAAACCATAGTGCGTCGCCACCAGCCACCGGTGTGGAGTTGGCCGCTATGACCACTTGTGTTATTAATCGCGGTTCTCCATAAACGCCGTTGCTGCTCTGTGGCAAAGCCATGATGCCCTGATTGGTGAACAGGTAGATGGGATAACGCCCGAAACCTCCCGAATAGATGGGCCGGCATGCCGCTCCCATTGCCTTGATGGAGCATCCACTCACCTCGGCACTCCATTGCCTTACCAAAGGGTTGCCCACGGCACTCACCACTATCAAACCTTGTGAAACAGTCGCTACACTGCCACTGTCGCTGGCTGGCAACGTCCCCGTAGAGAGTGTGTTGCTGTGCAACGAGGGGTTGATGTAGGCTGCCATGCCAGTGCCGTCAATCGGTGCCAAGTCATACTCCCACACCTTGTTGTCCACTGCTATGGCAATGTGTGTGGCGCGCACGTCGGGGAAGGCAATCATTGGGTTCAATGCTGTGGCACCGGTATGGCATGCTCCGCTCTTTGTGACTGTGATTGTTCCATCGCTTGTGGCGAGTGTCACTTGAACCGTTGCCGTCGACGAGCTTGACGACAGATTTCCTTCAAGCCACGGTAACACCTGCCATGGGTTTTCGACCTGAAAAGCGCAAGGAGCCTGATACAGACGGCCGTTGTGCTCCATCGACACCTGAGCCACAGCCTTGTGGGTGAGACTCTCCATCACCATGGAGCACTGCTGGCGAGAAACCTGCCGTGGCGAGAGCAGCTGTGCTGTTACCGCATCGCACCTGATGCCGGGAATCACCTGCTGCGACGACATGGCAGTGTTGACTGCCGCAAACGATGAGCCGTCGAGGCAGGACGTGGACGCCACCACATGCCAGTCGCCAGTGACGAGGGTCTGCATCATCGCACTTGCCGACTGCGGTTTAGGCCCCACCTCAAGCAGATATAGCCTTGTGCCGCTCGATGTCGTCACCACACAGCGGTAGTCGAGACCTGAGTGAAAATCAATAAGGCTTGCCTGAGGCGATACCAGCACGTCGATAGCCTTCACAAGGTCGCGCCACTCACTTGCTATGCCACTGGGCATCGTGATGCCCAGGCGGTAGCTGTTCATGTTGAGAGAAAAAGCATCGACACCCACAAATTGATTTCCGCTCGTCGTCACCGTTGCCGTGGAGCGATAGGACGAGGATATCATGTCGTGCCCCACAATCACCGGCTGGCTCATCCACAGGTAGGAGTCATCCCAGAGCCTTACTGCATACCGGGCCAGTATCACTCCAGTGAAACGTCCTTGCGAGGCGGCACTGCGTTGCATTGTTGTCATAGCATTGCGCACCAGCTTCGACAGAGCATCCACGTCGTCGCTGGCCAAGGGTGCTTGCCAGGCCACATAGGGGGAGGCAAAGGTGAAAGACGGCATTGTGGTCGATTGCGTCACCTGCTCCACCGCTGCCAGGTGCACCTGTGGCAGAGCGCTGGCAGGGTCGATGAGCACATAGCCGGTGGCTGTGCGCTTGAGCATCACATTTCCCTCACTGGTGACCACCACAAGCATTGGTCCCACACGGTGAGCCGCTGTCACAGTTGCGCTGGCATCAAGCACCTCGGTCCCGTTCCATATCACGGTGCTTCCCCTTAGGACTAAAGTGCGGTCGTCATCGACAAGCAGCACCTTGTCGCCGGGCTCCAAAGCACCCACTTGATGAGGCATGCCCACCACTTCAAGAGCGTTTTCACGTTCACGCATGTTTAACAGAGTGCTTGCCACTCCCACCTGCGCACTCTCACCATTGTGGAGCTGCGCCACCCCACGATGCACGATTCTGAGTTCTTTTGTTGTGTTTTTCATGATAAAAGAGTTTTTTTGCAAAAATAAATGACTCATGCGTCGCAAAACAACCTTAAAAAATCCACTCTGCATGAGGCTCACATCTGGTCTTCCCAAAGGCGATGAAGACAAGTAAAGCGGCATTTACAGTTGGGATGTCACACAGGTCTATGATATACTTCTCGGAAATTTTGGAAATTTAAAAAATATTCTTACTTTTGCATTTTGGAAATCATTAATAACACACATAATAATTTTTGACTTATGAAGAAATTGTTTTCATTTGCAATGGTGATGCTCATGGCTGTAATGCCCATGATTGCTCAACGCCACGATTATGGCTCAACGCCAAGCGGTCGTTATGACTACGAGCGCAGCCACAGCCGCTGGATTAGAAACTACTACGGCAAGGACATGTACTTTGGTATTCGCATCGGTCCCGCCTTCTCACATGTGGGTGGTGACGCCATCAGTTATGCCAACAGTAGCAAGACCGGCCTGCACTTGGGCGGTGTTGTGGGTTTTGAACTCACTAACCGTGCACCTGTTTTCTTCGAGACTGGATTGAGCTATGTGAACAAGGGTGGCAAGGGCGATTACTCCAGCAGCAAGCTCACTACCAGCCTGAGTTACATTGAGTTGCCTCTCACGTTCAAATATATCTACTATACCGACATGGGCTTGTCGATTCATCCCTTGTTTGGTGGCTATCTTGCAGTGGGAGTAGATGGCAGCATCAAGAACAATTTGATTCAAAAGAAGGTTGGTGCTTTTGGAAAAGACATGAAAAATGATGAAGCGGTAGAGAAGTTGGGTGTACTTCCCCAGGGTGGAGATTTCCCTCGCTTCAAGCGCTTTGACGGCGGTCTGCGCATTGGCTGCGGCGTGGGCTTCAGCATGTTCTACCTTGACATGACCTATGATATAGGTCTTGCCAATGTGAGCCACAACGACTATGACTCAAGCAGCAACCGCACGCTTTACCTCAATTTTGGAGTAAACTTCTAAGCGTCTTATTATAAGTTGTTTAAACAATCTAACAGAAGCGACACCACAGCAGGCCAATGCGCGCCCGCGGGTGTCGCTTTGTGTATAAACTTAAAATAGCAACTCAACAGCTTTTTTTTAATGATAGAACGACACATCATTATCGACAATGTTGATCCTGTGGTGTTTTACGGAGTCAACAACAGTAACATCCAGCTCATACGCAACCTGTTCCCTAAACTCAGGATGGCTGCCCGTGGCTCGGTGATAACAGTGATAGGAGATGATGCCGAGACTCAGAAGTTTGAGCACGACATCAAGCAGCTCGAGCAGTACTGTTCCACCTACAACACCCTCCCTGAGGATGTCATTCTTGACACCATCAAGGGATTGCCGCCCAAGGAGTTGAAAATGGACGATGTGATAATCTACGGAGTCAATGGCAAGCCCATCAAAGGACGCACTCCCAACCAGCAGCTCATGGTGAAGACATTCCACGAGAACGACCTCACGTTTGCCTTGGGTCCCGCAGGAACAGGAAAGACCTATCTTGCCGTGGCGCTCGCAGTGCGTGCCCTCAAGAACCGTGAGGTGCGCAAGATAATCCTGTCGCGTCCTGCGGTCGAGGCTGGCGAGAAACTCGGCTTCCTGCCCGGTGACATGCGTGAAAAAATCGATCCATATCTGCAGCCTCTCTATGATGCCCTTGAGGACATGATTCCTGGTGCCAAGCTCAAGGAATATATGGACACCAACGTTATCCAGATTGCTCCGCTGGCTTTCATGCGCGGTCGCACCCTCAACGATGCCATCATCGTGCTCGACGAGGCTCAGAACACTACAACCCACCAAATCAAGATGTTCCTCACCCGCCTGGGCATGGGGTCGAAGATGGTCATCACCGGCGACACCACCCAGATTGACCTGCCGCGCAGTGTGACCTCGGGACTTATACAGGCTCTCAAGGTCCTCGATGGCGTGAAAGGCATAGGCAAGATTGAGTTCGGCAAGAAGGATATCGTGCGCCACCAGCTTGTGCAACGCATCGTGGAGGCCTACGAGAAGCATGATGTGCTGCTTAAAATGCAGGATGAGGCTTAGCGTGGTTTTTTGGACATAAGAACATGAGATTGTGTTTGGCTGCGCGTGTTTTTTTAGACATAAGAACATAAGTTTTTTACATAAGAACATGAGATTGTGTTTGGCTGCGCGTGTTTTTTTAGACATAAGAACA
>CAMVKS010000074.1 GCA_947167995.1 uncultured Prevotellaceae bacterium | reverse complement strand
CGATTTTGAAATTAAAGAAATTTTTCAACAATTAAAATAACAAGTTTAAGTATGAAAGCATTTGTTTTTCCTGGCCAGGGCGCACAGTTTGTGGGTATGGGTAAAGACCTGTATGACAACAATGCCGAGGCCCGTGAAATGTTTGAGAAAGCCAACGAAGTGCTCGGTTTCCGCATCACCGACCTGATGTTCAATGGCACCGAGGATGACCTGAAACAGACTAAAGTTACTCAACCCGCTGTGTTCCTTCACAGTGTGATACTTGCCAAGACCCTTGGCGACGAATTCAAGCCCGACATGGTAGCTGGCCACTCACTTGGTGAATTCTCGGCACTTGTAGCTGCCGGTGTACTTCCCTTTGAGCAGGGCCTGAAGCTCGTAGAGACACGTGCTCTCGCTATGCAGAAGGCTTGCGAGGCCACTCCATCGACCATGGCAGCTATCATCGGTATGGAAGATGAGAAGGTTGAGGAAATCTGCGCCAGCATCGATGGTGTGTGTGTTCCCGCCAACTACAACAGCCCAGGTCAAGTTGTTATCAGTGGCTCATTCGAGGCAATCGAAGAGGCTTGCGCCAAGTTCAAAGAGGCTGGTGCCCGCCGCGCCCTGCCATTGAAGGTGGGTGGTGCGTTCCACTCGCCACTCATGGAGCCTGCACGCGAGGAACTCGCCAAGGCTATCCACGAAGCCAACTTCAGTGAGCCCATCTGCCCCATCTACCAGGATGTTGACGCCAAGCCCCACACTGCTCCCGAGGAAATCAAGGAGAACCTCATCAAGCAGCTCACCGCCCCCGTGCGCTGGAGCCACATTGTTGCCAACATGGCCGCCGATGGCATGACCGAGGCTGTAGAGCTTGGTCCCGGCAAGGTGCTGCAAGGCTTGATTGGCCGCACATGCAAGGAAGTTGAGGTAAGCGGAATGGAATAAAACAATGCATAATGCACAATTAAAAAACATTGCCTGAGTGGTCTCGGGCAATGTTTTTTATTAATATGAAAGTTGTCATATCACAATTTTCAAGTATTTTAAAGGGTACTAATTTAACGGCACACGCACAGCACGCACTGAATTCCCAGCGCATCGAGAGCCATCATTACTTTCCAAGTATTCATAATAAAATCTTAGCAATATGTGGTAGTACGCATCATAACCGTTTATAGTCATATCAAAAAAGTATGTTAGCGATCGTGAACTATAATAACCATGTGTCCCTTCAAGGTTGTATTCTGAACTTCCTTCTCCAAGTCCAGCAGCAGGGAGAAACAACGACGCACCATTCTTCTTGCTCGTTAGAAGTACACCTTCAACATCATTTCTTGTGGTCCACTTGCTATTGCAATTATCTATCAGCTCTTGAATCTGTTCCGTTGACGGCATACGCCATCCAGGCCCCATGTTAACGTAAGCCGCATCATCATCAAGGTCAAGCTCTGTCTTATTATCAACAACACCAAATTTATCGTTATTACAATATTTTGTAATAGAGTTATAAGTGCCATTACACCACTTATAATTACTCCAATTATAGTAATCTTTAGGCTCTGTTTCTCCCCAAGCAAAATAATCACCATAGTCCTCAGGACTATCTGCTCCCACGTTCATCGTTGCCCACAGCGTGCCGCTTGGCAATCCCAAGTCAACGTACTCATAATCTCCGTCTTCAGTTGGAATAGCATTATCCTTAAAAGGCTTGGCATACACAACAACCACAGGTTTATATAAAAGCAATTCAGTTGCGAAATTTTCGTCTATGGCAGCGGAGATATCCCATACACCATTAGCATTGAGATCAATTTTTAATCCATTACTTAGTTTTTTCTTCTTAATTTTTTTTATAATAGGATCTTTGTCTGATCTTAAAGGAGTGGCTTTTATCCAGATATAATCTCCAGATATATCGTTTATATCACAATTTCGAAGATTGAATTTCAACTTGAATTCTTTATCTTTATTAAAATAACAACCATCCATCATGATTTTTTTGTCCTTGTCCATCACTTCTAATCTTGGATAACTATTGCCAACTTTAAGGTATTTAGGGCTCTTTTTTGCCCAGAATTCTTTGAGACCATAGCCAAAGGAGTTCATTCCAATACAGACTAATTCAGTGCCATTGTGGATTGGGTCTTTTTTCCATGTGTCAGTTTGATCGACAACGACATTATAATATGGATTCGTCGATTCGTTAATGTCGAGCGCGTCATAAAGGTGCTTACCTCTCAATAGTTTGTGAAACAAGACTGCAGCATGGGCTTGAGCCGAACAGTTGATACCATCCCAACCTAAACAGTTATCAAACCTTAAACTATAAACGTCGCTTTCGTTGGCGAGTGCGTCACATGAACCCAAATAAAGAAAAGCTCCTTTTCCAAGGTTCATCCTCTGGACAGGTATAACAAATTCATATTTCTTGCTGAATGGCCAGTCTTCATTCCACAGTTTGAACTCTATGGGAACAGAGTAGTTGTCGTTTTCAGGGTTGAGTAGAGGCTTCCATTTTGGGTCATTTGCTTTAGTATCATCATATTCTTCTCCTATAGCAAAATAGGAGTTGCTGCCATCAGAGAATCCATGTGACATGATTATAACAGCCTTATACTGGTCTTTATTATCCAATACATTTTTAATGTTTTCGAGTGTCATGTTTTCATGAATATAGTATTCCACTTCGTAGTCGTTACGGAGAAGTTCGTTTGCCATGAATTCAACCATTCTGTTCTGTGTGTAACGTGTCCCCAATTTATCAGTGGCGCCAATCTCAACACCACTGAAATAATTGAATATTGCAACTTTTCCAGCCAAGCCTGAACCTTTTAACATTGTGGGCATCGTGTTTGATGATGACGAATGGTTGACAACACTATTTGTGGCATATGTTTGACCGTTGCTTTGAGTGTCAACATCTTCTTCAAAAATATCTTCTACCTGATGAATGGGAAAAACCGAATAGATGTCCTCACCCTTTAATCTCACCGCAATTTGCAATTTGTCGGCAGTGGCAAAAGCATCCTCAACGTTCTTGTTGGCTTTTACAGATGTAACTAATGAATTCACGTCAATTGTTTCGTTTCCACAGGCATCTTGTAATTTCTTCTCAAGAACATCAGCAGAGAAATTTTCCCAACCAGTGTTTTGGGGCTCATTTTCTTCATCAGAACATGAGCTGAGTATAAAACTTGAGCATAGCATAAAGAGAAGTAAGCAAATTGATTGCTTTACTCTTTTCACAAACAACCGATTCTTTTCGGTTTTGGCAAACTTTTTCATTTTCATTGGCTTATGCAAATTCTATCGCCTTTTTAGTCTCCCGAAACCAGGCATGGGTTATGTTATGGTTACCGATAAAAAGATAGCGTGGAGACTTGTCTGGTTTATTTGCTTAGAGGTTTCGGCATACCTTCACTCAAATAAACAGTCTACCCCACGCCGTGCGATATATCGTACCCCTCTTGTCGGGGTTGATATAGGCAAGCGAAGGCGTTCTTTGACTGCTTAATCCCTGAGTGATGAAATTTTGCCGAATTTCTAAGCAAGGATAACGCAAAAACGCTTTCTTTATGTCTTCAACAAGAGCTTGACTCTACAAGATTGCTATTTGCTGCAAAATTACTCATAAAAAATAATTTAGACAAGAATAATGATATATATATTTTTTTTATTATTTATAAAATATGATTAATTTTGCAGTCATTAAAAAAAATCAACAATGGATTATCTATTTCTTTTCTTAGGATTGGCGTTGTTGCTCGTGGGAGCCAACTATCTTGTAGACGCCTCGGTAGCTATTGCACAACGCGCAAAAATATCAAATTTCATCATAGGTCTCACCATCGTGGGCATAGGCACCTCGGCACCTGAGCTTTTTGTGTCGATACAGAGCGCACTCACAGGTCATGGCGACATTGCCATGGGTAACGTGCTCGGCTCCAACATCGCCAATGTGTTCCTGATAATGGGTGTGACAGCCATTATTCTGCCCTTTGAGATAAACCGCGAGCAGTCGCGGCGCGACATTCCCATTGGCATTGTGGTGTCGTTTCTCGTGTTCCTTCTCGCCAACGATGCTCTCATACCAGGCATATACGAGAACAACATGTCGCGCATCGACGGCATCTTGCTGCTCATTGTGTTTGTCATTTACATGGCGGTTGTTATCCTGAAGAAGGGGAAGAATCCACAACAAGCCATAGCCGAAGCCGACGAGGAGTCAAAGTCGAGTCTTGCTGGAAAAAATGTGTATTTGCTCTGGGGTATCGCTGCCGTTTCGCTCGCTGCACTGCTGTGGGGTGGAAATCTCTTCCTTGAGAGTGCCAAGACCCTTGCCAAGTCGTGGGGCATGAGCGAGGCGGTAATCTCAATCACCATTGTGGCGGTGGGCACCTCACTGCCTGAGCTCATCACCGCTGTCATCGCAGCTTGCAAGAAGAATCCACAATTGGCACTTGGTAACGTGATTGGGTCTAATGTATTCAACCTGCTCATGATACTTGGTGTGTCGTCGTGCATTGACCCCTACCAGCTCGAAAGCATCAACATGGTTGACTATGCCATGGCAATCCTTGCAGCCGTTCTCATGTGGATCGTAATCTTCACTTTTGGCAAACGCAAGTTCGACCGCATCGAGGGTTTCATCTTCCTCGCCATCTACATTGGCTACACGACCTATCTGCTGATGCGGTAAAAAAACTGCTATCCTTGACGAGCTCAATATTGACAAAGAAACCAAACGTCTTATCAAACTAGCTCAACATGGTACGATATTAGTCTCTCCATGCATAAGCGATGGTGAAAAGCACATTTTCAGGATAGCGCACGAATTAGGCTATCCCACCATTGTAATCTTAACCCATTGCATACCACAAATGTGGAAACCAGGAGGAAAACAATTTGATGCCTGTGCTCAAGGGAATTTGTTGCTCATATCACCTTGGCAACAACACAACGAGCCCAAGAAATTAACCAAAGATATATGCAACCAGCTTAATGACATTGCCGCATGCATAGCCAATAAAAGATGAAGTGATGTTAAGGTAATCGTCGGCATTGCCGGCGAAAAATTCATCTCCCCGAGTAAATGATTCCAAAGCCCACGAAGTGGTCGTATCGCTCGCCAAAGGGGCGGTCATAGACTTTTATTAGATACTCATTGGTGGTTTGGTATTTGTCGCCTTCTACTCTGCCCGTCTGCCCTACTCCGGTGCCATCAGGAACCCACAGGTACTGGTAGTTGTAAGCACCCTGCTTGAGTAGGATGTCACAGTTGTAGGTGCCAAAGTTGGGGTCATAGCGCATGAGACATTGCTCAGGTGGCATGCCAAGTGTGAACTCACCCTGCACAAAGAGGTTTCCACCTTCCAGCCGCTCACCAGTGAAAAGGTTGAAATGAGTGACAATGTAATCGCTCTCAACCATCGAGTCGTAAGCCCCCGATGTCCTGATTGTGAACCGTCCAAACTGAGTCTTGTCATATAGATACTGGCCGTCAACACGAGGCTCGTTTTGGTAGAGTGTGGCATGGTAATAAGGCTCGAAATACTGTATTTTCTCCACCCCCATGTTCATCGAGTTGATGTTCACCATCTCGATGCGGCGGTATTCGTTACCTGCCGGGAAAATCAAGTCGCGGTTGTGCTCAAAGGTAACCTTGTTGCCACTCACCATCAACGGCTTAGTGACCACAACCTCGTTGTCGGGACGAGAATTCTGGGTGACAATTGCCGCGAGTTCGTTATACGGGTCGCTGATGCGCTCACCGTCGCGCGTGGTGACCACAAAATTCACCTGCTGGTTGTGGGCATTATAATCTACATCGGTGTTAGTGCTCACCTCGGCATAAACGCCCATAGTGTTCTCACACACCGAGAACCGCGTCTGGAACAGCACATCGTCGGGGTCGTCCTGACGATAGACTTTGAGCAGATAGTTTCCGCTCTTGGTGATAATGAAGTCATTGTTGGGGATGCAGAAGTTGTAGTTGAAATAGTGCACAAACGTCGCCTCACTGGGCTTGTAGTCTTGGATGTCGGCTTGGTTGAAGCCATCGACATACTCGCTCTCGACAAGTTGCGAAGGCTGCCAGTTGGCATCGCAGTGGGTAACGCTGTAACGCAAGTACTGGATGTCAAGGTCGAGGTAGTCGAAATTGACGTTGAGCACATCATCGCTTCCTAATACATAGATGGGAGGAAAATACATGTTGCTGATGGGCGCTATCTTGAGCGACTTGACATTAGGGTTGAAGATGTGCACCTGTGTGTCGTCGGCAGCAACCTTAGCCACCGCAATAAGGCACATTATTATAATATATGCTATGCGTTTCATAATTAATCAAATTTGAAATTTGACAAAGATACACAATTTTGGTTTAAAATGGCAAATATTTAAGTATAATAACTATATTTGCACAAAATTCCCTATCATGACAAAGAAAGAAAAATATGAAGAGATATTGCCACAAGTGGTGGCAATGATTGAGGGCGAAAGTAATGTGGTGAGCGTGATGGCCAATGTGAGCGCCGCACTGCACGAGGCTTTTGGCTGGTGGTGGACTGGATTCTATACCGTGAATGGCGACCGGCTTGAATTGGGACCGTTCCAAGGTCCGGTTGCGTGCTACCGCATCAAGCGAGGTCGTGGCGTGTGTGGCACAGCATGGGACCGTGACGAGACATTGATTGTCCCCGATGTGGAACAGTTTCCCGGGCACATTGCCTGCAGCAGCCTCTCCCGCAGCGAAATAGTAGTGCCAGTGCATGATGCCCAGGGCAACGTGGTTGCCGTGCTCGACATCGACAGTAAGGACCTCAACACCTTTGACCAAACCGACAAGTTATTCCTCGAAAAGCTCACCGAGGAACTTGGGAAAACAATGGAATGGTGCTAATTGTATTGCCTGTGTAGCCACTTTTGGCACAGAAATTGCTGAAAGTACATCTATATAAGGGCAACCAACAACGCAACCCAGCTTAAAATAATAAATATGACTAAAAAAGAAGTGAAAATATTAGACGATATCGAATTATTATCGCTATTAGATATAAACCAGTTACCCGCGCCTGTTGTCGACGGAGTTGACTTCACCAGCGATGAAGAGGAAGATGACCTTGACGACGACATGGGCGGGAACACACCTCCCAGCGACGGCACCGAGAAGCGAACACAGCGACGAAATGTCACAAAAAATGACAACGCGACACCAACCATCAACAAGTATGGCAAGGACATCACGCAGCAAGCCGCCAATGGTGACCTCGACCCCGTGGTGGGCCGTGAGCGCGAGATTGAGCGCCTGGCGCAAATCCTTAGTCGCCGCAAGAAAAACAACCCCGTGCTCATTGGCGAGCCGGGCGTGGGAAAGTCGGCGATAGTTGAAGGGCTGGCACAGCGCATCGTGGAACGCAAAGTGCCACACAACCTCATGGACAAGCGCATCGTGGCTCTCGATATGGCTTCGGTAGTGGCTGGAACCAAGTATCGCGGGCAGTTTGAGGAGCGCATCAAGGCTATCATCGACGAAGCCTCGGCCAGCGATGACATAGTGCTCTTCATCGATGAGATTCACACCATAGTGGGAGCCGGCAACGCCAGTGGCTCGATGGATGCAGCCAACTTGCTAAAGCCCGCCTTGGCACGTGGTGAGGTTCAATGCATCGGCGCAACTACTCTCGACGAATATCGCAAGAACATTGAGAAAGATGGCGCTCTGGAACGTCGCTTCCAGAAGGTGATTGTCGACGCATCTACCCCTGAGGAGACAATAGAAATTCTCAACAACATCAAGGATGCTTATGAAAAACATCACGGGGTGACCTATACCCCCGAGGCCATCAAAGCATGTGTTGCTCTCACCGACCGCTATGTGAGCGACCGAGCTTTCCCCGACAAGGCCATCGACGCCATGGACGAGGCAGGCTCACGAGTGCACATCTCAAAGGTTGAGACTCCCAAGGAGATTGAAGAACTTGAGAAACAGATAGCCGAAGCACAGGAGAACAAGCTCAAAGCTGTTCAGGCTCAGAACTTTGAGAGTGCTGCCAACTATCGCGACCGTCAGGAGAAGCTGAAACTTGAGCTACAAGACTTCAAGGACAAATGGGAGGCAGAACTTGACAGCAAACGTGAGACAGTTGACGAAAATGATATTGCACAAGTTGTCGCAATGATGACTGGTGTTCCAGTGCAACGCATCGCGGCAAGTGAAGGCATCAGGCTGCTCGGCATGAACGACGAGCTCAAATCAAAGATTGTGGGACAAGACGAAGCTATCGACAAGATAGCCAAAGCAATTCGCCGCAACCGTGTTGGTCTCAAAGACCCTAACCGTCCCATTGGCTCATTTATGTTCCTTGGCCCAACAGGTGTGGGCAAGACATTACTCGCCAAGCGACTGGCCGAATTCTTGTTCAACTCTCCCGATGCCCTCATTCGCATCGACATGAGCGAATATATGGAGAAGTTCAACGTGTCGAGGCTCGTTGGTGCGCCTCCGGGTTACGTGGGCTATGAGGAAGGTGGACAACTGACCGAGAAGGTGCGTCGTCACCCCTACTCGGTAGTGTTGCTCGACGAGATTGAGAAGGCTCACCCCGATGTGTTCAACATGATGCTTCAAGTGCTTGACGAGGGCGCTTTGACCGATAGCCTCGGCCGCAAAGTGGACTTCAAGAACACTATCATTATTATGACTTCCAACATCGGCACCCGCGAGCTCAAGGACTTTGGTGCCGGTGTGGGATTCAACACTCAAGAGCTCACCAAGGAGCGCTCCGACTCGGTAATCCGAAAGGCACTGAACCGCTCGTTCTCACCTGAATTCCTGAACCGTGTTGACGACATCATCACATTCTCGAGCCTGAGCAAGGACGACATCCTCAAGATTGTTGACATCGAGCTCGAGATGTTCTACAAGCGCGTGGAAGAGCTCGGGCACAAACTCATCATCACCGATGCCGCAAAGCAATTTGTTGCCGACGCAGGTTTCGACATCCAGTATGGTGCAAGACCCCTCAAGCGAGCCATCCAGTCGCACATCGAAGACCCCATGTCGGACTTGCTTCTCCGACACGAGGACATGACCGGCGCAACCATCACAATCGATGTGAAAGACGGCGAAACAGTCGCCACAATCAAGAAATAAATACAGTTCAACACAATTGCACCAAGGAGGATACGTCATAATCATGACACATCCTCCTTCTTTTTTTTCTAATCCCCCCTTTTTCCCTCTCTGTTTTTTTTATGTTATCTCATCACCCCGCCATCCATTACCTTTGCGCGCACACGCGTTCATTGACATATTGCCACCTCCTATCCACTCCTATCTCCATGTTTCAAAATTCCTGCGTAAGCAGGCTGAGGCCGTGTCAAAATAGAGGAGTCACGCTATGCGTGATTAGAAACCAACAAATAAAATAATGTTTGATTTATGATAATTTGTTGGATTTCTGCGCGAAGCGCACTAAACCAGAATTTTTGGCACACCCTCTTAAGGGGGAGTCTGATTAAGGGGGGGAAATATGATTATTCTTGAAAATTCAAGGGAATTTGTGCAAAATAATCAAAGGACACATTTTTAATGCTTATATCTAATTAATTTGCAGTTGTTTGTAAAAAGTAAGGACACGGGCAAAATGTTTGGTGGTTAACAGAAAACGTGCTAAATTTGCAACGTTTTAAAGCACCATTATGAAGAAACTATTATACATTTCCCTCTTGGCTGTTCTGCTCTCGGCAGCGATGAGTTGCAGTCGCAGCGTTGATAAGCGACTGGTTCTCGCCGACACGCTTATGTGGACTAACCCCGATAGCTCGCTTGCCATCCTCTCAGCAATCAACCGTGATTCACTGCAAGGTGACGAGAACCAGGCATATCACTCACTGTTGCTCACGCAGGCCCGCTTTAGAGTTGACTACCATGATTTCCCTTCTGATTCATTAATAAATACTGCTCTTGACTATTTCAGCGACAATCACAATCGTGAGCACTACACTCGCTCATTATTATATAAAGGTGCATATTACGAAGTCCACGATAATCCTGTCGAAGCTATCAAGTGGTATAAACAGGCAGAAGACAACGCCGACAGCACCGACTACCGCAATCTTGCGCAAATCAACATGCGAATGGCAGTGCTTTACTACGAAAACCACGCTAGTAACAACATTGACCTTGAGAAATTTAAGAGAGCATTGTTTTTCTATGATAAATTACATGATATACGCATGACTTCACTTTGTCATTCCTATCTCGGAAATCTTTATAGAATTAACGACCAACAAAAAGCCCAAGAGCATTTTTCTATTGCCATTGAGCAAACAAAAGAAATCGGCGACAGTAGTGAGATGTTTGTGGCAATCTCTTCACTATCTTTGTCCTATTATATTGATGGAGATTATAATAAAGCTAAAAATACTGCTCTTTATTGCATCAAAAATGGGGGAAAATATATTAATGACCATTGCTATTATAATCTGGCAAGAGCCTACTGTGCATTAGGGGATGTCGATTCAGCAAAATTCCATTTATCAAAAACACAAAGAAATCCTAATGACAAACAAATGCTCGTGATACGATATTTGACTCTAAAAGAAATTGCAGAGAGTTCAGGTGATAATTTAGTCATAAAGAAATACGAGACCTTATACAATAATTTATATGACTCTTTGAGTTACAATCCAATAAAGTATTCTTTGTTTGAAAATGAAAGGAACATTGATGAAGAAATTACGGCAAGAGACAACAATAAGATATCATTGCAACATAAAACAATTTACGGTTTAATTGCTTTATTTTTAGTTTTTGCTCTAGTTACCGTGGCACTCTTTATCGTCATCAGTAGGAGAAAGCGCAAAGAACTGCAGCAAATGATTGACGAGCTGAAAGAAGAGAGTTTCGGCAATTATGAGGAGTTGAGGCGCAATCTTGCTGACTTTGACAACCACTTCAGCAAGACTATGACCGAGAAGCTAATATCTCTTGAGGAGATTATGACCGGTGCCTACAATCCCAACCAGGACTCAAAAAGCAACGAGGTGGTGCACAAGATATCGCCTATTGCTGATGACGACACTAAGTTCTGGGAAGGGCTGTATGCCTATATCAATATCAAGCATAATGGCGCGATGGACAAGATTGCCAATGACTACCCGCAACTCTCGGCGAGCGACTTGAACTTCATCAAGCTGATGTGCTGCGGCTTCTCCGATGCCGCCATCGCCGTGTGCAGGAAATACAGGAATGTCGCTTCCGTAAGAGGCCGTAGGCGAAAGATAAGAGACAAAATGGGTATAGAAGGTAACCTTACAGACTATATTAGAAACATCACCCAAGGTTAAGAACTAAACAACTCTTTACAACATTAAGACAACAAGAAACAACCTTTTTTGCCTCTGTCTTTGTGCTTTTCATAAGACAAAATGAAAAGACACTTTACAAATCCGCTTAACTTACAGAACAACAATGAGTTGCAGAAAGTAAGGACACGGGCATTTTTCTTGCAAAAA
>CAMVKS010000073.1 GCA_947167995.1 uncultured Prevotellaceae bacterium | reverse complement strand
CAGTCGAGGCGCATCAAGTGGTCTTTCTTGCCGAATACCGAGGCAAACTGGTCCATGATTCCACAATTCACACCGCAGTAGTTGTGCTCGGTCGACTGACCAATCTTCGCAAGTTCAAATTTATCGATTTTATTGTCGTTGAACATATCGTTAAGGGCAAACGCAAAACAAGACTCGAGAGCTGCCGACGACGACAGGCCAGCACCCAGAGGCACATTGCCTGCAAACACGGCATCAAATCCTTTCACTGTGCCTCCACGCTTGATTGTCTCGCGGCAAACTCCGAAGACGTAGCATGCCCACTGCTCAGCAGGCTTGTCCTCCTCGTTGAGTCCAAACTCGGTGTAGGCATCGAGGTCGGCACTATAAACGCGCACTTTGTCGGTGCCGTTTTCCTTGATACCAGCCATTATACATTTATCAATAGCTCCAGGGAATACGAATCCGCCGTTGTAGTCGGTGTGTTCTCCAACCAGGTTAATACGTCCAGCCGATGCATACATCACTGGCTCCTCGCCGAAGCGCTGCTTGAATAAAGCGATGATTTTCTCTTTCATTTATAATATGTTTTTTAGGTGTTTTCTCTCTTTGCTTGCAAAGATTGCACGAAGTTACAACAATATTTGGAAACGAGAGCAATGTTTCTCGAATTTTCAACAAATTTAAGGAATTTATCATTCATGCAACATGAAGATAGGATTTCTTTCTTTGCAGATTCTGCGTGACAAACGCTTTTGCGTTTAGTCAGTTATTGATTACCTTTATTTTTAAAGATAGATTTAAAAATAGGTATAAAATAAAATAACCAATCAATAGTTGTTGTAAATTCCAGAAAATTCTCTAATTTTGTAGATTGAAACAAAAAACAGGGTAAAATGAACGAAAACAATCAAAAAGTAGCATTAATAACTGGAATAACAGGCCAAGACGGCAGTTACTTGGCAGAGTTTCTGCTCGAGAAGGGCTATGAGGTTCATGGCATCATACGCCGCAGCAGCTCCTTCAACACTGGCCGCATTGAGCATCTTTACCTCGATGAGTGGGTGCGCGACATGCGTCAGCAACGACTTATCAATCTTCATTATGGCGACATGACCGATTCCAGCTCTCTAATACGCCTTATCGAGACCATCAAGCCCGATGAGGTTTACAATCTTGCAGCTCAAAGTCATGTAAAGGTGTCGTTCGACGTACCAGAATATACCGCCGAGGCCGATGCCGTGGGAACACTCCGACTGCTTGAAGCGGTTCGTATCACCCACCGTGAGAAGCTGACAAAGGTCTATCAGGCAAGCACGAGTGAACTCTATGGCAAGGTTCAAGAAGTGCCACAGAGCGAGACCACACCATTTTACCCCCGCAGCCCATACGCTGTAGCCAAGCTCTACAGCTACTGGATTATAAAGAACTATCGTGAAAGCTATGGCATGTACACCGCCAACGGCATCCTCTTCAACCACGAGAGCGAGCGTCGTGGCGAGAATTTTGTCACCCGCAAGATTACATTTGCTGTAGCACGCATAGTCAATGGCCTTCAGGAGAAGTTATACCTTGGCAATCTCAATGCCAAGCGCGATTGGGGCTATGCACGAGACTATGTTGAATGTATGTGGCTCATACTGCAACAACCCGAGCCCGACGACTTTGTGATAGCTACTGGAGAGTTTCATTCGGTTCGTGAATTCTGCACTTTGGCATTCCGCTATGCAGGCATAGAATTAGAATGGCAAGGAGAAGGCCTCGAAGAGAAAGGCATTGACAAAGCTACTGGCAAAGTGATTGTTGAAGTCGACGAGAAGTACTTCCGCCCAGCCGAGGTTGACCAGTTGTTAGGCAATCCAACCAAGGCAAAAACACAGTTAGGCTGGAATCCACGCAAGACCACTTTCGACCAGCTTGTGAAGCTCATGGTTGACCATGACTTGCAGCATGTGCGCAAGGTTTATCACCTTTAATATAATGCTTAATTCATAATACATAAAGGGGAATAGGAGGATTGTTTTTTATTCCTTTAATTCTTTTTTTAATAAAATGGAGAAAGATTCTAAAATATATGTAGCAGGGCATCGCGGACTTGTGGGGTCGGCGATATGGAAAAATCTTGAGAGTAAAGGATATACCAATCTCATAGGCCGGACCCACGGCGAACTTGATTTAATGGACGCTGTTGCGGTGCGTGAGTTCTTTGATAACGAACGACCCGAATATGTGGTTCTTGCAGCAGCCCATGTGGGAGGAATTATGGCAAACCTCAAGTATCGTGCCGACTTTATATACCAGAATCTCCAAATCCAGCAGAATGTGATTGGCGAGAGCTGGAAGCATGACGTCAAGAAACTGCTGTTTCTGGGAAGCACATGCATCTATCCACGAGAGGCTCCCCAGCCCATTCCCGAAACGGCACTTCTGACCGCACCCTTGGAGTACACCAACGAGCCATACGCAATCGCCAAAATTGCCGGCATGAAAATGTGCGAGAGTTTCAACCTCCAGTATGGAACAAACTATATAGCAGTAATGCCTACCAACCTATATGGCCCCAACGACAATTTCAATCTTGAGACAAGCCATGTGATGCCGGCAATGATACGCAAGATGCATCTTGCCAAGATGCTCAACGAGGGAAACTGGCAAGGACTTCGAGACGACCTCAACCGCCGTCCCGTAGAGGGCATTGACGGCAATGCGACAAATGATGAAATAACGACACTGCTCAACAACTATGGTATTGATGAAAAACGATTGTTGTTATGGGGCACAGGAGCTCCCATCCGTGAGTTCCTGTGGAGTGAGGATATGGCCGACGCCAGTGTCTACTGCCTCGAGCATATCGACTTCAACGACGTGCGCGGAAGCCATCCTGAGGTGCGCAACTGTCACATCAACATTGGCAGCGGCAAGGAAATCACCATTAAACAGCTATCAGAACTCGTGAAGAAGGCTGTGGGCTACAATGGAAACATAGAATGGGACAGCTCAAAGCCCGACGGCACCCTGCGCAAACTCACCGACGTGTCGAAGCTCCATTCTTTGGGATGGCGCCACAAGATGGAAATTGAACAAGGAGTTCCCCAATTATACCAATGGTATATTGAAAGCTGCAAGAAATCATGAAATTACAATTGATTGAAATATTCTGTTTATTAATGAAAAAGTCTTTTATTATTATGTGCACTATTTTTGCTGCAGCTATGGCCAACGCCCAAGCTGCTTATCAGATTTATCCTGTACCACAGCGACAGGATTTGAAAAAAGAACAAGTATCTTTCACAAAGCAAGTGACCATCGTTGCCGAATCGGGCATCGACGAAGTGACAGTCAACCGTGCTAAACAAATACTCAGTGAGCACGGAATGACCCCAATCGTGGCTAAAGACATGTCGAGCAGTCAATCGGCAATCCTATTAGGAGTGAATGGTTCGGGCTCAGTTGCAAGCAAGCAACTAAGCACATTGAAGATAGACCTCAGCGTCTTCGACGTGCCAAAATATGACCGACACATTTTGAACTTGACATCCAGCAATGGAATAGCCGTTGTTACTATTGTGGGAGAAAACACCGATGCCACCTTCTGTGGACTGGCATCACTGGAACAGATGCTTGACAAGGGAACAAGAGATTTGCCGTGCGTCACCATCTATGATTATGCCGATGTAAAAAACCGAGGCATCATCGAGGGATATTATGGTGTGCCTTACACTGCCGAAGTCACCAAGGACTTGTTCCGATTTATGGCTCGCTACAAGATGAACACTTATATGTATGGTGCTAAGAGCGATCCTTACCACTCACGCTACTGGGGAGACCCCTACCCCACAACTATCAGCGAGGAACAACTGCGCATTGGTTATCTCACTCAAGGGATGATGCGCGATATCACCCGCGTGGCTCATGAAACCAAAGTCAACTTTATCTGGGCTATACATCCAGGAAAGGCCTTTGCCAATCCTGATGACCATGATGTCCTCGACAGGATAATGAACAAATTTGAAAGCATGTACAGCCTTGGAGTTAGGCAATTTGGTGTCTTTGTCGATGATGTGGGTGTACCCGACGATCCAGCAATCATGAAACTCTGTGCCGATAACCTGACTGCACTCCAGCAACGCATTGATGCCCGTTGGAACAAGGAAGGAGCACTTGCAGCCGACACTGTAAAGCCGCTTCACTATGTTCCACAGCTCTATGCTCACGGATGGGTGAGCCTGGATCGTGCTCAGGAGTTTTACGAGTCACTAAGTTCCACACCCAAGAAAATCAACATCTATATCACAGGCCGTGATGTGTGGTCGGTGCCAAATAATGACGATCTGGCGCGCGTGAGCGGCTGGCTCGGGCGCGACTTGAGCTGGTGGTGGAACTATCCATGCAACGACCAGGACCACACCAAGCTCTTTGTCATGGACACTTATACCAATTTCCGTGACGAGACACATATCAATAGCCTTGCACACATAGAACGATATTTGACTGGGGCTCAAACGTTAATCATCAACCCCATGCAGCAAGGCGAACTGTCGAAGATTGCACTTTTCGACGTGGCCGACTACTGCTGGAACAACGACGGTTTTGAGAACTACTCGAGTTGGGAAGCTGCAACTGCAGCCGTGGTGGGTGAAAACCGTGCGCAAGCATTCAAAAAAATCGCTCCATATCTACGCTATTACGACAACGATGCTTTAAGTTACAAGATAGACCGTTATCATGAGTCGATAAAACGTGGAAATCCAAGCCATCAATCTCTGCTCAATGAGATGCGAGAAGTGAACCAGGCCTGCCAGATTATCAAAGAAATGAAACATTCTCAGGAAGAGAGCGACCGCTTGTTCTACAACGACATACGCCCATGGCTTCTGAAACTTGAGGCGATGACAGCCGAGGCGATTGCCCATTTTGAAGGCAAGCATCCCGCAGCCGGCAACTACGACAACAATCCTGACTATCAGTTTGAGACACTCGGTGGTATGGGTGAGCACATTTCACTCACCGTGCGCACCGCCGAGCCTTCCAACGTGTGCCTACCTGCTCTGCTCAAGTGGTTGCAAGAGCAGGAAACGATAAAGTAAATAATTTTATTTTACTATAAAACAATTTCTATGAATCTATTAAAAAGACTAACATTGCTTGCCATGATTGCCACATGTGCAGTCATGGCTAAAGCACAACTGCCCGAGGCAGTGACCTATGAGGGAGACCCCATGCAAACGCAGTGTTACACTCTGCGCAATGGCATGAAGGTTTTTCTTAGTGTTAACAATCAGTCTCCGCGTATTTCGGCTCATATCGCGGTGCGGACAGGTTCGCGAAACGACCCAGCCGAAACCACGGGACTTGCCCACTACCTTGAGCACCTCATGTTCAAGGGCACAAAACAGTTTGGCACCAGTGATTATGAGAAGGAGGCTCCACTGCTCGATGACATCGAGGCACGCTATGAAGCCTACCGCAAGGTTACCGACCCTGCCCAGCGCAAGCAGCTATATCACGAGATTGACAGCGTGTCGCAGATTGCCGCTCAATACAACATTCCCAACGAGTATGACAAGCTCATGGCAGGAATTGGCGGTATTGGCACCAATGCTTACACCAGCACCGACGTCACTTGCTACACCGAGGATATTCCATCCAATGAGGTTAACCGCTGGGCTCAAATCCAGAGCGACCGTTTCATGAACATGGTCATCCGCGGTTTCCACACCGAGCTTGAGGCTGTGTATGAGGAGAAAAACATGGGTATGGCAAAAGACATGTGGAAACTTGAGGAAGCACTCTATGCCAAAGCATTTCCAGGCCATCCCTACGGCACTCAAACCACAATAGGTACTCAAGAGCACCTCAAGAACCCATCTATCACCAATATCAAAAACTATTACAACAATTATTACTGTCCAAACAACATTGCCATCTGTATGGCAGGCGAAATGGACCCCGACAAGGTGATAGCAACACTTGACCAGTATTTTGGTGACTGGCAGCCTAACAACAACCTCACAAGACCTGAGTTTGAACCACTCAAACCCTTTACTGCACCTGTCGACACCACCGTCGTTGGACAAGAAGCCGAATTCGTGACTCTTGCATGGAGATTTGAAGGAGGGAAATCGTTGCAAACCGACTCTCTCGAAGTCATTTCACACATGCTCAACAACGGAACGGCTGGACTCATGGACCTCAACCTTAACCAGCCACAGAAGGTCATGGATTCAGGTACCTATGCCGATATCATGACCGACTACTCGCTTCTCATGATGATAGGTTACCCCAACGAAGGACAAACCCTTGAAGAAGTAAGAGACTTGATGCTTGGCGAGATTGAGAGACTCAGAGCAGGAGACTTTGACGACGACTTGCTCACAAGTGTTGTGAACAATCTCAAACTAAGCTATTACAGCGGATTGAACAGCAATCAGGCCAGGACGAGTGCTTTAGTCGATGCCTTCATCAATGGCAGAGACTGGGAGCAGGAAGTTCACCAACTTGAAAGAATGAGCCATATGACAAAAGACCAAATTGTGGCCTTTGCAAACAGATATCTGCTCGATAATAACTATGTGTGC
Organism: uncultured Prevotellaceae bacterium; assembly: GCA_947167995.1. Taxonomy (GTDB): domain Bacteria; phylum Bacteroidota; class Bacteroidia; order Bacteroidales; family Muribaculaceae; genus Sodaliphilus. The sequence goes on along the minus strand of CAMVKS010000073.1, from coordinate 5,198 downwards.
GTTTACAAACGTTTAGGAGTAGACACCACTATCAGGAAGATTGAAAAACCTGAAATCACACCCATTCCCACCAACCGCGACATGCAGAGCAATTTTGTCGCCACTCTCTTGTCACAGCAAGTTGAACCCATCCAACCACGCTTTGTAGACTTCAACACCGACATGAGTGTAACGAAGACCAAGGCTGGCTTACCACTGCTCTACAAGCAGAACACACAGGATGACTTGTTCACTCTCGTTTACAAATTTGACTTTGGCAACACTGCCGATCTGAGATATGACTTGGCGTTCGACTATCTCGACTATCTTGGAACCAAAACCATGACTCCGCAGCAATTCAAGCAGAGCATGTATAAATTAGCTTGCAGTTACAGCTTCTCGGTTTCGGATTACCACACATATCTCTCTATCAGCGGTCTTAACGAAAACATGCCACAGGCTGTAGCTCTTGTTGAGGACTTGTTGAAGAATGCAACTGTCGACACAGAGGCTTACAATCGTCTTGTAGACCAGATTCTCAAAGCACGTGCCGACGCCAAGACTAATCAAGATGAATGTTTCAGCCGTCTCATGGAGTATGGACAGTTTGGCCCTCTGAATTCCTACACAAATCTTTTGAGTACCGAACAACTTCGCAACACCAACCCCGAAGACCTTCTTAAACTTGTGGGTGGACTCACCAGCATGAAGCACACAATAATGTACTTCGGCCCAATGAGTGAGAAAGATTTCTCGGCAAGCATTAGTGGGTTGCATAAGACTCCAAAGAAACTTCGTGATGTGCCCGTTGGTAGAGAGTTCATGGAAATACCAACCACTCAGACCGAGATACTGATAGCACCCTACGATGCCAAAAATGCTTATATGGTGCAGTACACCAACACTGAGCGCGAATGGGCCCCCGACCATGCTCCTGTCATCAGGCTCTTCAATGAGTACTTTGGCACAGGCATGAATGGCATCGTGTTCCAGGAGCTTCGTGAGGCTCGCGGTCTCGCCTACTCGGCAGCTGCTGTTTACTCCTCACCTTCTCGTTTGGGCCATAAAGAGGATGCTTACACTTATATCGCAACACAAAACGACAAGTTGATGGATTGTATCGAAGAGTTTAACAATCTTATCGCCAACATTCCGGAAAGCGACGCAGCATTCGAACTTGCCAAAGAGTCGCTGTTAAAGAAACTCGCCAGCCAGCGCGTTACACGATTTGGAGTACTCAACCGTTATGTTTCGGCCCAAGAGTTAGGACTCAACTATGACATCAATGAAGTGGTTTATCAATCTCTTCCCAAGATGTTCCTGTTTGACATTGTCAATTTTGAGCAAGAGAATATGGCAGGCAAGCCCTACCGCTATCTTATCCTCGGAAACGAGGAAGAACTCGACATGGAGCGCTTAGAGAAGATTGCACCAATTCGTCGTGTAAGCCTCGAAGAGATTTTCGGATACTAATTTCCGACAATCGTGACAACTGCACATAATAATCCTGCTCAGGCGTTCTGAGCAGGATTATTAATTTTTATATATCAGGCTTCATAGTACCAATAGTGGCAATTGCTCCTATGGTATTTCTTTTTTCAGTCAAGTCTTTTCAATGCTCTTTCACTGATGACATCACCCTTGTCGGCGGCCGATTGAAGCAGTTGTTTAGCCTTCGCCACATCTTTGTTCACGCCTTTACCTGACAGATAGCACATGGCAAGATTATATAATGCTTCGATATATCCTTTATCGGCCGAGCGTTGAAACCAAGGAACGGCTTTCTCATATTCGTCATTTTCGGCATAAATGGAGCCAAGGTTGTTCATTGCTCCGGCATGTCCTTGTTCGGCGGCCTTTTCAAACCACATGGCAGCTTGCTCCTTGTCGCGGTCAACACCCTCGCCATCAACATAAAGCAATCCGAGCTCGTTTTGCGAACGGGCAAAACCTTGCTCAGCGGCTTTCTGGAACCATATTCTTGCTGTCACAGGATCACCTGAGTTATAATAATGAACACCAAGCTCATGTTGTGACTCAACCACACCACCCACAGCTTCAACCTCCAGTTGTTCAACGCTTTTGTTGCTGAATGTTATTGAGTCGGGATTATAAACTTCCTGGCATGTTATATTCATTGCCTCTGTTCTGTTACACTGCTTTGCAAACTTACATGTTATCAGTACTAATACCGAAAGAATTAATGTTATCTTTTTCATATCGTCATTTATTAATTATTATTCTTTCTTCTATATCATCATTCAGGGGCAATGGTAATCATATAACAATAAAAAATCCCGCCGATAAGCGGGATTATTTAATTAAGCGTTATGCGATGATTAGAACTGACGAGCGGCTGCCAATACTACCTCACTTAGTGTGGGATGGCCATGGATGGCACTTGCCATCTTGGTCACTGGCATGCCAGCGTTCATTGCTGTAACTGCCTCCTGGATGAGGTCGGCAGCATGCGGTCCGCAGATGTGGCAACCCACGATGGTGAGGTCCTCGCTGCTGACAATGAGCTTCACCAGTCCGTCGGTCTCGCCCATTGCCACGGCCTTGCCGTTGCTGCGGAAGAACGACTTGGCAGTCACAACCTCTATGCCCTGATCCTCGCATTGCTGCTCGGTGAGCCCAACCATAGCAAGTTCTGGAGTGGTGAACACAGCACTGGGCACGATATCGAGCTTGACGTTGCTCTTCTCTCCAAGAATGTGAGCGAGAGCCACGCTGCCTTGTGCGCTTGCGGCATGAGCCAGCATGCAACGACCGTTCACGTCGCCAATGGCGTAGATGCCTTCAACGTTGGTCATCATGTTGTCGTCAACTTCAATTCCGCGACGGCTGGTCTCAACTCCAGCAGCCTCAAGACCCTGGGGTAATACAGCCTGACGGCCCACCGACATGAGTACCCTCTCGGCAACGATGCTCTTGGCTTTGCCCTTGTGGTCGAAGGTGATTTCGAGTTGGCCATCAACGGTCTTGTGGATGCCATTGACGGCAGCCTGGGTGAGGATGTTCACACCACGCTTGCTCATCACTGTCTTGAGGCGCTTGGCGATGTCCTTGTCAAATGGAGGTAGAATCTCCTTCATGAATTCGACTACTGTAACCTCTACGCCAAAGCTGCTGAACACGCCAGCAAACTCCATGCCAATCACACCACCACCCACGATGCACAGACTCTTGGGGAGCTCCTGCATGGCGAGGATGTCGTCGCTGGTCATCGCCAGGTCGGCGCCCTCGATGGGGAGCCCGCGTGGTATAGAACCTGTGGCAATAACAATAGCTGGAGCAGTGTATTGCTCGCCAGCAACTTCAATGGTCTTGGCATCGACAAATTTAGCCTCACCATTGACAACGGTGATGCCATCGCCGCCCATGAGCATTGCCACGCCGTCGCGCAACTGCTTAACAACTTCTTCCTTGCGAGCAAATGCCACGCCATAGTCAACACTCACATCGCCAGTGGTAACACCAAACTGCGCAGCCTCACGCACAGTGTTGATCACCTCGGCATTGCGGCACAGAGCTTTGGTGGGAATACAACCGCGGTTCAGGCAAGTGCCACCCAGCAGGTCGCGCTCCACTATCACCACTTTCTTGCCATGGTGAGCGGCCTCGGCGGCCAGCTCATAACCGCCGGGACCAGCACCTATTATTATAATGTCGGTTGAAATCATAACTCGTCAACGCTCAAGAGTTCGCGATAAGTAACAATCTGCTTCAACGCAGCCTTAGTGTCGTCGAGACGGCGCACAGGGGTGTTGTGAGGAGCAGTCTTCACGAGCTCGGGATTCTCCTTAGCCTCGATGGCAATCTTCTTCATCACCTCGATGAACTCGTCGAGGGTTTCCTTGCTCTCGTTCTCGGGTGGCTCAATCATCATGGCCTCGTGGAACAGGAGTGGGAAGTAGATGGTGGGAGCGTGGAAGCCATAGTCGAGCAATCGTTTAGCCACATCGAGAGTGGTGACACCAGTGCTCTTGTCCTTCAAGCCGTCAAACACAAACTCATGCTTGCACACGCCGTCGAGAGGCAGCTCATAGTAGTCCTTGAGCGACTCCTTGACATAGTTGGCGTTAAGCACAGCGAGGGGACCCACATTCTTGATCTCATCCTTGCCCAGGGTGAGGATATAGGTGTAGGCACGCATGATCACGCCAAAGTTGCCCAGGAATCCGCTGATTGAGCCCAGTGACTCGTCACTGTCTTCCATGTGATACCAGTAGATGTCGTCGGCAATCTCCTCGCGGGTAACGCGTGGGTTGGGGAGGAACTTCTCCAATCCTTCACGCACGCCCACAGGACCGCTGCCAGGACCACCTCCACCGTGAGGCGTCGAGAAGGTCTTGTGAAGGTTGATGTGCATGATGTCGAAGCCCAGGTCGCCAGGACGGCACTTGCCAAGCATTGGGTTAAGGTTGGCACCATCGTAGTACATCAAGCCACCAGCCTCGTGAACGAGCTTGGCAATCTCGGCGATGTTGTGCTCAAAGATACCCAGAGTGTTGGGGTTGGTCATCATCATGCCGGCGATGTTCTCGTCGAGCAATGGGCGCAAGTCCTCTACATCGACGGTGCCATCGGGACGGCTCTTAACAACAACCACCTCAAGGCCACACACAGCAGCGCTGGCGGGATTGGTTCCATGAGCACTGTCGGGGATGATGACCTTCACGCGGTTGGGGTTGCCGTTGGCAAGGTGGTAGCTGCGCATCACCATCAATCCGGTGAGCTCGCCGTGAGCACCGGCGTAGGGGTTGAGTGTGAACTCACTCAAGCCCGAAAGCTCAGCGAGCGAGCGTTGCAGGTTGTAATACACTGCGAGAGCGCCTTGCACGTTCTCCTCGTCCTGCAAGGGATGCAGGTGGGTGAACTCGGGCAGGTTGCACATCTGCTCGTTGATTTTGGGGTTGTACTTCATTGTGCACGAGCCCAGTGGATAGAAACCTGTGTCGACACCAAAGTTGTTGTTGCTCATGTTGGTGTAGTGGCGCACAACGGTCATCTCATCAACCTCGGGCAGGCAGGGGGCCTCTTGGCGCTTGAGTGCGTCGGGCAGGTCGGCGAGCTTGTTCTCAGCGAGCTTGTTCTCGGGAAGGCTATAGCCTTTGCGACCCTCTTTCGAGAGTTCGAATATCAGTTTGCCATAGAATGTATTATTCATTGTTCTTGTCCTCCTCGCCTTCTTCAATAAATTGGTTAATAGCGTC
>CAMVKS010000072.1 GCA_947167995.1 uncultured Prevotellaceae bacterium | reverse complement strand
TCAAAACTGACAACTCAAAAACTGACAACTCAAAACTATATGGCACTGATAAGATGTAGCGAATGTGGACAGATGATGAGCGACCAGGCACAAGTGTGCCCTCGATGTGGCAAGCCCTTACAGATGGTCCCTCAATATCCCCAGCAACAACCGGCGCGTAGCAGCAACAACAACCTGTGGCTCTACGGTCTGATAGGAGCACTCGCTGTGCTCGCTATTGTAGTGATTATCCTGCTCATTAGTAGCATGGGTGGAAAGAAAGACACCACTCCTCCGCCCGCTCCATCGTCAACCGCTGTGCAGCCACAGCCTCCCACAAGTGCTCCACAGGCGGCACCACAACAAGCAGCACCAGCGCCAGCCATCGACCTCACCGAGGACGGCTCCTACCACCTCACCGGCACCGTGGCAGGAGCAGGATGCAAGATGGACATCACCATCCGTGGAGGCGAGGTATTTGGTACCTACTCCTACAACAAGTATGGCAAGCCCCTCCACATTGAAGGCTCCATCAGTGGCACCCGCGTGAGCTTGATTGAGACCGACAACCACGGCGAACAGTCGGGAGAACTGAACGGATATGTCAGCGGCAACACCTTCAGCGGAACGCACACTCGCTTGAAAACAATGGCCGACACTCACTTCAGCTTCACAGCAAAATAAGTTTTAAGTGTCAAGAAAATTAGGCATTCCGCAATTCTGAATTCTGAATTCTGCATTTTTAAATTACTCTAAACTATGGATACCAAGCAATGCAATTACTGTGGTTACCGCATTCCACCGGGTGCACGATACTGTCCTGGATGCGCCAGCCCCGTAGATGATGACGAGAAAACAGCTATCATGCAACGGTCGCCACGCCCTGCTGCACAAGCTGGGCTGCCTCTCAACCAGGGCTATGGACTGCCGCAGCAGCAACCACAACAATACCCTCAAGGATATTCTCAACCTCCCTACAACCAGAGAGGCTACAACACCTTGCCATCACCGCCCAAAAAGAGCAAGACAGGCCTCATCGTTCTCATTGCAGCCCTTGCGCTGCTGGTGCTTGGTGGAGGTGGATGGGCAGCCTACCAGTTTGTCCTGAAGCCAGCGTTGCACAACACCTCGGGATTCTCGGCCGACGATGACGAGGATGTTGAAAGCTACTCGACCGACCTACCCTAACCTTCATCGTTGCATAACACACTGTAACACAAATAGTACCCTCGCTTGTTTCACACTTCAAGTAACAAACGAGGGTGTTTTTTTCAGCATTTCTTCATCCATTTCAACTACATTATTAAAAAAAGGGAGGGTAAATTCTTTCAAAAATCAAAAAAAAGCATTAATTTTGTGCTGCATTTACCATTTTTCTGAAAAATTCAAGTTTCTAATGTTTTAAAACATTATAAACTTGAAGTTTAGAGGTTAAAGTTTAGTGTTTAGAGAAGAAATACAGTTTTTTTGTAATTATGAGCCTAATGCGAGGCATCTATAAACCATAAACTCTACACCCTAAACCTCAAGTTTTTAAAGTGGCACAGCTACTTTAGAAACTTGAATAAAAAAGAGTTGATTCATTACACCTGCCACAAAACATTAACAAAACCATAATTTATGAACAATACAAAATTCAATTTTGCAGCAGTCATCTCAATAATTGTCCTTCTGCTCTATTCCTATGTGGTATTCATGGGAATGGTGTACTGGAAAGATGGACACATAGTATTGGGACTGATATGCTCCATTCTGCTCATCGCCGTGGTGCTCGCCTGCGTCGTGGTCATGTGCAAGGCACGAGCCACACGATGGAAGAAACTGGGCAACATTGGGCAGTTCCTCTTTGGAGGAATAATCTTGATGGCACTCATCATCAGTTCAATGCCATTTGCCCACTTCTTCAACCTGCTGTCAAAGCAGAAAGAAATCAACCAGAGCTTTGAGCAGTCCTACACCTATGCCACACAAATCAACAAGGCCTACACCAACTATGTAGAGACCCGCAAAGACAAGACCCGGGAGTTCCTGAACAATCTCGACGTCACCAAAGGGAAAGACAACCCAAAGCTTTATCGCGACGTCTTTGCCATGCCAGGCAGCGGCAGCCACAGCGACAAAATAAACCGCATGATCACCAGTCTGGAACGGACGCTGCTGCCCGATGTGCTCATCAAGGCCAACGAGCAGAACGCCACACGCCTGAAAGAAGGCTCCAAGATGAGCGTGTGGAACGTGGCAATGCCCAACTACATCAACAGCATGAACGAGGGTGTGAACAAAAATGTAAACACCTACACCGAGCTCAGCAAGAAAGCTCACGGCTACAAGGGCGACAACAACTCCGAGCCATTCAAATATGAAGAATTCTCCAACCAGAACCTCAAGCTCAAATCGATGCTCACCACCATGTCGATGCCATCGATAATCTCTATCATCGCAGCACTGTTGTGCTTCGGCTTCATGCTGCTGCCCTACTACCTCGTGGAACAAGATCTTGCAGCAGGCACCTCGCGACGCAACAAGAGCTTCCCCACTGCAAGACCCACACAAGCCATGAACTATGGTGGACGTGTCCGCCGCAGCCGCATCAACGAGCGCAAGCAACGATATAATTACTAATCACTCACAACCTCTTGACAACTAAAACACAACAATATTATGGCCAACAAAGCGACCAAAGAACAGATTTTGACTATTGCAAATGGATTGCCATCAACCAATCTGGTGAAATACATAAAGGATGGAATTATCAGTATCGAAGACCTGCAAAGCATTGAACTGCCAGAGTCGAAAATTGCTGAAGTTGAACAAAAACTCATCGCCGAGGAGCAGAAAATGTGGGAAGCCGCCTGCAGCTCGGGACGTATGACCGATTTCTACAGGCACCTCAAGACCTACCCCAACGGCGTTTTTGCCGAAGCATGCCGTCAGGCACTGAGCTCGGGAGAAGAGGAGTTCTGGGCCGAAGTGATGGAAAAAGGCACTATACCCATGCTCCAGCAGTACCTCGAGGTCTATGAAGTGCTGGGCGGAGAACACGTGTATGAATGTCAAGACATGCTTGCCGACCCCGACTGGATCCTCGTGAAGAAGAACCCCAACCTTGCCAACATCAAAGCCTATGAAGAAAACCATCCAGGCGCTCACAGCATAGAAATCGCCGAGATGCGCGCCAAGCTCACCGACGAAGTGGACTGGAGCAACTCGCTCTATGAGAACAACATATCGGCCTTCCAGCGATATCTCGACCTGCACCCCCAAGGCAACCACGCCGACGAGGCACAGCAACGCATAGAGGCCGCAGCAGGATATGAGCAATTCATGCGCGAGATGGCGAGCGACCCCAATAACAAACTTGCCGACGAGATAAAAGCCGCTGTGGCCAACAATGTCATCACCTGGGACGACGTGATGCGCATCTACGGCCGTGATCGAACCGTGGCCATCCAGAACTTCAACGGCATGGTGCCACTCGATGTGAACGGACGCACGCCGGCGAAGCTCATGCCCAACTCCACCGAGGTGTACTTCTGGGGCACCCCGTCGTCGGGCAAGACCTGCGCATTGGGCTCGCTGCTGAGCGGTGCCGAGCACTTTTATTTCCTTGAGGCGCAGCAATGCCAAGGCTACAACTACATGACTCGCCTGAAGAATGTGTTCCGCCCCAACCAAATCTGCTCTCTGCCTCCCGGCACACGAGTCGACGACATCCAGGAGATGGTATTCACCATCATCGACGATAGGCAGCGCAAGCACACCATGACGTTTATCGATCTTGCAGGTGAGATTTTCCGTGCCATTTTCTACGACATGAACAACATGTTCTTGAGCGAGCAGCACGTCCAGACCCTGAGAGTAGTCAAGAACTTCCTTCAAGACAAGACCAATCCCAAGATTCACTTCTTTGTTGTGGAATATGGCGCCGAAAACAAGATCTGGGAGGGTCTGCTCATGAAGGACTACCTGAGCGCATGCTCTCTCTATATCAAGAACAACAACATCTTGAAATATTCGGCAGGTGTTTACATCCTCGTCACCAAGTGCGACAAGATAGGATGCCCCGACGAGTTGATAGTAGACCAAGCCGAGCAATATGTGCAAGCCCACCTGTCGGCGTTCTACAAAAACCTGCGCGATGCCGCCCGCGATGCAGGCATTGACGACTTCCAGGTAATCCCATTCTCGATTGGAGAAGTGTTTGCCGGACAGCTCTGCAACTACGACGACAGCTTCATCGACGACGTTATCGAGGTGCTTCTTGCCAAGACACGCGCACAGAAGAAGTCAAAACTCGACTGGCTCAAGCAATAAAACTCTCAACTGCATTTTATCAACAAAAAAAACAACAATACATCATGTCTAATTATAATTATCTCAAGATTGACTTCTATGGTCAATTCAACGCCGACACAATCCACAAGCTCACCTACCCTGAGCCCTACAACCCAAACCAGGGGTCGGCAATGATGTGGCTCAACCCCATCAAGGACCCACGCAACATGCGCACTCTGTTCCCTCTGGCGCAATATGGCTACAAGCTGCATCGCGACAGCAACGGCACCTACTACTCGCTGCTCACAAAGTATGACCAGGACGCGCGTGAGGGTTATGTGGTTATAACAGTCATGATTGGACATCAGTATGAAGGACAGATTTCGGGAAAAACAATTCTGAACCTTCTCTCCACACTCAAAACCAAGATGCTCGACACCAACATCTTCAGCCCGGCCGCTGTGGAGCAATGCCTCATGGAGTGCCAGATGCCCGTGCTCAACGCATCACCCATGCGCATCATGCAAGTGTCTAACATACCATCGAGTGCGCTCCGCACCTATGCCACCAACGAGGAGCTTGCAGATATTTTTCTCTTCCCCAACCAGCCCGAATACAGCCGCTTTGGCGATGTGTTTGTCATCAACAAGGCTTGGTGTGTGAACGGTGTGCCGGCAGGCGTGTCGCTGCTCTCATCGCCACTGCTGCGCTCCTATCATGTGGTGAAACCAGCCAACGTGCAGTGCGATGCCACAACACAAACCGGCAAGACATTGATGATTACCTATACCAAGCCGGGATTCGCACCGCTCAACATCCCGGTCACCATCAATGGAATGAACAACCAGTACCTCCAATATGAGGAATCCAAAATCACGGTGCTCGAACCCGCCAACTTGCCTTTCAAGCAGCGAGTGAGCGTGGTGGTTAGAGTGAATGGAAGGCCATACAGCGATAGCAAGGTGAACGCTACCATCGGCAACGAGCCTTTGCATTATAACTCACAGACAGGTGCTTACACGGCCGAGGTGAGCCAAGCGGCACTTGCGGGAGCCGACGTTCGCCTCAACATCAATGTCAACGACTCTTCGCTTGTGAGCAAGAGCCAGGCGATGGCTGCCGCTGCCTACCAGCAAAGCTCTTCAAGGCGATATGACGACCATGACGACGAGCGTTCGTCAAACAAATGGATGACACCCCTCATCGCGTTCCTGTCGGGCATGTTGCTCTTCGGTGCCGGCTATTTCATCTATGACTGGCTCACCGACGATAAAGAAGAGGGCACTAAAATAGAACAACCGACAACTGTCGATAACAAAGGTAAAGACGATGAAACTCTCGACCTTGAGTACCTGAAAGGCAGTGACTTGTGGGACTTGAAACAAATAAAAACTGCTACCTATAAAGAACTGTTCAATTCCATCATGAACGGAAATGTGGAACAATTCATGGCTTTAGCACAAGGCTATATTGCCAAGGGCAACCCCAATGGTTACATCAAGAAAGTTTACAACCTGCTGGAGCAGAACCCCAAACTGCAAGACGAAGCCAAGGGATTATTCCTTTCGGCGGTCAGTGGAGACAAAATCAACGTAAATCTGCTTTACAGCAATGTACAGAGCAGAGCAAGCAGCGAGAATGAACCAGACACATATAATTCTGGTTATGGAGGTGCTACTAACGGGGGAGGCAATGCTACACAAGGCGGCCAAAGACCAAGCGGTGCTGCGGCTCAAGGCAGTGTCTCAAGGCCAAGCGGCGGCGATAATGGACGCAACATCGGCGGCAATAATGGACGCAACATCAGCGGCAATAATGGACGCAACATCGGCGGCAATAATGGACGCAACATCGGAAATAATGGCAATGGTAATAATGACGGCCGTAATCCAAGAAAAAACTCAACAAGATAGGCATTACTATGAATAAAGCATTAAAAATAGGGCTGATAGTTATTGCCGTGTTGGTGATAGGTGTCGTGGTGTGGAGGACCTTGATTATGCCTCCATCCATCAATGAGATAAAGTTTGACGATTCTATCTTCACCACTCAAATCAAGACACAAAGTGTAGATGGAATCGATAAAGCCAAAAGCTTCGACAAGGCTCAGCAAAACTTCACCTCGATGCTTCAAGACATCAATGATGCCGAGTTTCTTGAGAATATCGACCACAACGAAGCTACCAACTGCAAGAAAATCATTGCTCAGCACTTCGCGCCCGTTTTGGCGGCACATAGCGACTCAGCGTTTGCAGCTCATGAGTGGAACACCAGCCATCTCGACGCCATGCGCGAGGCGGCACAACTTATTATAGGCACCAACGTGCTGGCGAGCAACTCCGACGACCTCAAAAAGCTGAAAGCCATCGTCAAGAATGTGAACGACTACCACTCGGCGCTCAGCTTTGCGTCATCATCCTTCGGCAACTGCACCAGCCAAAGCGAAGTGAACTCCGTCACCAGCAAAGCTCGCAGCTACAACCGTGCACCACTCAACAACTGTACCAGCCTGGTGAAAGCACTCAATGCAGTGCCGCAAAAGGCTAAGGATGCTCTGGCAAGCTATCAAAGCGCCCAGAAGGCAAAAGCCGAAAAAGCCGAGCGCGACAAGAAAGATGCCGAAGAGCGCAGAAAGAAAGCTGAGGAAGATGAATTTGAGAGAATACTTAATGGTGGAGATAATCAACAACACATACGTGACACTTATCATGAGTAATTTCAAGAACATAACAAAAAGGGTAATACTTCTGTCATTTATGATAGCCCTTTGCAGCCTTTCTTCTTTGGCGCAAAGCCAAGAGGCGAAAAATTATATAATACAAGCTCGACAGAAAATTAATAATCTTTACGAAGAGGCACAACAGTATTATAATGACAGCGTACAACCTATTGAGGAGGCTATAAGTCTCATCCCCGAGAGTAGCAACACTCAAGCCGAGGAAGCTAAAAAAAGACAGTTGCAAAATGATTCTGTTCATTATTTTAATATTATTCAGCAGAATCTCACACAGATAGAAAATTTGAATAATCAAAAAACCTTAATGACTGGTGAGGCTCTTGACCACGAGATTTTTTCATTTTCGGCTTATTTAAAGAACAACAATTGCAACCCTAAAGCCATAAAAGATTTAGAAGCAGCACAAAGCTTCTTATCAACCGATAAATATAAGAAGGGAGTAAAAGACAATCTTAAGATTCTTAATAATTATCAACGTTATTGCGATGAACTCATAAGACCTCTTGAAGATATCGCAATGGCCATAGAGAACAATGGTGGCCGCAAGATTGAAGAAGGGTCAAAATACTTAAACGAATTTGATAATTCATGGAACAACGCGTCTTATATCAAGAATCAAGAAGAACTAATAAAAAATGGAGAAAACATTGTGCCTCTTGATGACTTTATAGTAAGAGTCAATTATTTAAGAAATAATGGGTTTGAAGGAGGCCTTGACGATGTCAACCTTGTTATCGCAGGTTTAACCCCTACCGATTACGAGGTTGATTCTCCACTTGATGAAATCAACAACCTAAACAATGAGATAGTTCGCTTAACGGCCGAAACCGACTCACTCAAAACCGTTTATGAGAATATAAAAAATGAACTTTGGACTATAAATACAAGAATTCATAATATCTCTACCGCCGACGACCGCTACAACGAGCTCGAGCAAAAACGCTACGACCGCACCGAGGTATGGTATGACATCCACGAGGAGCTTGACAAGGAGCTTATTGCTATTTGCCAATATTGCCTCTCACGACCCTATGATAAAGATTTTGAATATCTTGTAACTTTTGTGACTCCATTGCTTGACAAAGTGTACCATAAATCCTACACAGCACGCATCAATCAATATCGAGATTTGCTCACTAATTATAGCAAATACATCGATGAGATTGCAAGATTCTTGGATAGGAAAGAAATATACACCAATAATGAAAAGGGACAAACCATTCCCGAAAAGCATCAGAAGATAATAGGTGATGATTTCAACAGTCTCACCTACGTGAAGAATTATTATAGCCAGCGAAACGACCCCAAAGGTGTTTACAGCCCTTATCTGAATAATGTCTTGCAGCAATTTGAGGCTTTGTGGAGAAGGAACTTCGCCCATAGCAAGAGTGACTACGAGAAGCTCAAAGAAAGTGTGGACATTAGCAATCAAGTCGTTACCCCACCCTCAAATAGGCACAATAATCGAGGACACCATCAACCAGAATTAAACAATGGCGATAACGATGAAACAACAGGTGATCCTGATATGAACCCCGCTCCCAACCAGCAGCCACAAACGCCTGGTACAGAGCCAGAAAAGCCCAATGTGGAACCTGACAAGCCCAAGTTTCAAGCATAATTAAAAAACAAAAATATTATGAAGTGTATCAATTGCTATAAAGAGATAAAAGACTCTCTTAAGTTCTGCAAGTACTGCGGAACAAAGCAGCCTGCCGACCGTGCAGCCTATGAGCGGGAACACCCTGAGCTCGCCTATGCATTGCCCGAGGAAGACGTGAGCAACCTCATCATTCAGCAACGGGAGATGGAGGCTAAACAAAAACGGCAATTGGAAGAGCAACAACGACAATTGGAAGAACAACAACGACAATTGGCCGAGCAGCAACAACAATGGGAAGAACAGCAACAACAGCAGCAACAACAGCAGCAAAACTCCTATGTTATCAATGCCACAATGCCCGAGGCCTATGGTAACAGGCAAGAACCTGCCATGCCTCCTGCCAGCAATCCTCCTGCCATGCAGCAAGGCGGCAACATGGCTCCGCAACAAGCCATGCCTCAGCCTCAAGCAGGAAGCCTCGTGGTGAGTGCGCCACAAAACGCCGCTCCCATGGCCCAGTGCCAGCATTGCGGACAGGTGATTCCTGCCAATGCGCAAACGTGCCCTTATTGCGGCGTTCCCGTTCATCAAGCCCACTACAATGCCTCGCAGGCAGTGGTTCCAAGTGTAGCTACGATGGCACCCAGCAGGCCAGCTGTTGAACCTTACACACCCACTCCAAGCGACGGTGGTGACTCCAAGAAAATCCTCATCGTCATCGCGGCAGTGCTGGGCGTGGGAATCTTGGGACTGCTGCTGTTCTATCTGTTCCAGAAAAACAAAGCCACCTATCTTGTGACCGACACCAACGAGCTGTTCTTCAGCCGCAAGGGAGGTGACAAAGTGGTGAAAATCACTACCGATGGCAACGACTTTGACATAAAAGACCACCCCGACTGGCTCAAAGTGAGCAAGAGCGGCGAAGGTATTACCGTGAACTGCGCTTCACGCGACGCCAACGACGACCGCTCCGGAACTATCATGCTCAAGTCGGGACGCATCAGCACTCCGCTGAAAGTTACCCAGCGCGCCTATGCCACATTTATCAAACTCTCCGAAACAAATATCTCAATGGGGAAAGACGGTGGCAGCCGCAGTATCACGATACAAACCGACGGCGGCGGATTTAACTATACAGCCCCCGACTACTGCACCGTGAACAACCTCACCGACCAGGGATTCACGATTAATGTCAACCACAACAGCGGCAAGCACCGCGATGGCGTAGTAAAAATCACCGATGGCAAAAATGTGGGAGTTCTAACCATCAGCCAGAAGGGAGTGTGCAGCTCCTGTGGTGGAGATGGCAGAGTCACCTGCTCGGTTTGCTATGGCTCGGGAGTAATCTATGACTGGAACTACTACTGGAACTACTCCTATTCTTATAGCTGCTCAAACTGTGACGGACGAGGCACCAAGCAGTGCTCGAAATGTGGCGGCTCAGGTGTGAGATAATAACATATTTTTAATGCACAATTCATAATGCATGATGCATGATTGATAATATGCAATGCGCCGTCGGCGCAAACTTAACATTAAAAACTTAACACACACAACTTAATAAAACATGAAGTGCATAAATTGTTACCGAGAGATTAAGAACTCAGTGAAGTTCTGTACCTATTGTGGCACCAAGCAGCCTGCCAACCGTGCTGCCTATGAACTTGAGCATCCCGAGCTCGCCGAAGCCATGCCCGAGGATGAAGTGAACTTCCTCATCAATCAACAACAACAGGGACCCAATGTTATAGATATCACACCCCCCGAGGATAACGACCACATGGACGACAATGCCATGCCACCCCTCGAATACGGGGCTACATCTGCCATGCCGCAAGACAGCTACATGCCACCACAACAAGCAATGCCACCCACAGGGGGGAACTTGGTGAGTGCACCACAAAACCACGTTCCCATGACCCAGTGCCAGGAGTGCGGTCAGATGGTTCCTGTCAATGCACAAATGTGCCCTTATTGCGGAGCCCCATTACATCAGGCACACTACCAGAACGAAACCACTCAGATGGTTGTGCCAAGTGTTGCTCCTGTGGCACCCAGGCCCTCCATCGCACCTGTGCCTCCCACATCAAGCGACGGCGGTGGCACCAAGAAGGCACTCATCATCATCGCAGCAGTGCTGGGAGTGGGAATCTTGGGACTGCTGGCATTCTATCTCTTCCAGAAAAACAAAGCCACCTATCTCACACCCGACACCAATGAGCTGTTCTTCAGCCGCAAGGGAGGCGACAAAGTGGTGAAAGTGAGCACCGACGGTAATGACTTTGACATAAGCGACCACCCCGACTGGCTCACAGTGAACAAGAGCGGTGAAGGCATTACCGTGAACTGCGCTTCGCGCGATGCCAACGACGACCGCACTGGCACTATCACACTCACGTCGGGCCGCATCACCACTCGTGTGAATGTGACCCAGCGCGCCTATGCCACATTTATCAAACTCTCCGAAACGACCATCCAACAGGGTAAAGGCGAGGGAGACCACGTGATATCGATAGATAGCGACGGCGGCGGATTCAGCTATACCGCCCCCGACTACTGTACCGTGAACAACCTCACCGACCAGAGCTTCTCGCTTCACATCAACAGCAACAGCGGCAAGCACCGCGATGGCGTAGTAAAAATCACCGACGGCAAGAATGTGGGAGTTCTAACCATCAGCCAGAAGGGAGTGTGCAGCTCCTGCGGTGGAGACGGCAAAGTCACCTGCCCAGAGTGCTATGGCGATGGATGGGACTATTATTATGACTACCTATGCTATAAGTGTAATGGAGATGGCACCGTGAAATGCTCTAAATGCGGCGGTAGCGGTATACGGTAAGTGACAAGTTTTTTAGTTTTCGAACAACTGATAACTAAAGACTTTATACACCACATTAATTATATAGAATTATGAAATGCATCAATTGCTATAAGGAAATAAAGGATACTCTCAAGTTCTGCAAGTACTGTGGCACCAAGCAGCCAGTAGACCGTGCTGCCTATGAACGTGAACATCCTGAGCTTGCCGATGCCATCCCCGAGGATGAGGTGCTTGCACAGATTAAAGAAGCAGAGGAAAAGGCAAGAAGAGAACGTGAAACAGCCGAACGTGCCGCCGCCGAAAAAGCCAAAGCAGAACGCGAAGCAGCCGAACGTGCCGCCGCCGAAAAAGCCAAAGCAGAGCGCGAAGCCGCCGAACGTG
>CAMVKS010000071.1 GCA_947167995.1 uncultured Prevotellaceae bacterium | reverse complement strand
TGGGGCTGACTTGGCTTTGACAGCGTGTTGAGGTGGTAAGTAAGCATGCAGAGTGACGATACCTGGGCTCTTTAAATTCATGGCATCATAATTTTTAATTGGCGAAAATTCTTACGCTCTTGCTGCTTGATCGAAGTATAGTAGATCGGCTTAATCTCTGCCCAAGGATGGTAGAGACAAGACATCACCCGGCTGCCCTTGCTCCGAGGCTTGTCGATACGGTGGTGCTGGCATATCGGGGATAGAGATTGACACGTCTCGAGTCAATTTCGAAATTTAGAGACTAAGCCCTCGGTTGGTGGTCTTGAGCCTGCCGTGGGTCGAAAAACAAGTCAACGACTAAGCATGTAGAAAGCTTATTAGTTCCACGTTTGGACGAGGGTTCAAATCCCTCCAGCTCCACAAGAGAGATAATTTAGGGCCGCAAGATTCTTGTCTTGCAGCCCTTTTTCTCTATTTCAATTTCTGTTTTTCAATTGTTACAGCTCGGCTTCCTTGAGTTTCTCGGCGTTTTCAGCTACGATGAGGTGGTCGATGCAGTCCTGGATGTCACCGTCCATGAAGGCAGGCAGGTTATAGATGGTGTAGCCAATGCGGTGGTCGGTGATGCGGCCTTGCGGGTAGTTGTAGGTGCGGATTTTTGCCGAGCGGTCGCCAGTGCTCACAAGGGTCTTGCGGCGGCTGGCGATGTCGTCCACATACTTCTGATGCTCCTTGTCGTAGATGAAGGTGCGAAGTCGCGCAAGCGCGCGCTCTTTGTTCTTGGGCTGGTCGCGTGTCTCGGTACACTCGATGAGGATTTCTTGGTCCTCACCGGTGTTGGGGTTGTTCCACATGTAACGCAGGCGAACTCCAGAGTTAACCTTGTTCACGTTTTGGCCGCCAGCGCCACTTGAGCGGAAGTAGTCCCATTTGATTTCACCCTCATTAATCTCTATATCGAAAGGCTCAGCCTCGGGAAGGATTGCCACCGATGCCGCCGAAGTGTGTACACGTCCTTGAGTCTCGGTCACTGGCACACGCTGCACACGGTGCACGCCGCTCTCATATTTGAGCGTGCCATACACGCCATTACCCGTGACGCTGAACACGATTTCCTTGTATCCGCCCGCAGCTCCCTCGCTGCAGCTCGACATCTCGATTTTCCAGCCCTTGCTCTCGCAATAGCGGGTGTACATGCGTGCCAAGTCGCCGGCAAAGAGTGCTGCTTCGTCGCCCCCTGTGCCTCCACGAATCTCGATGATGGCGTTCTTCGAGTCCTCGGGGTCCTCGGGGATGAGCAGCAGCTTGATTTTTTCTTCCATCTTGGGAAGCTCCTCCTGGTTGGCATCGATTTCCTCACGTGCCATAGCGCGCAGCTCCTCGTCGCTCTCGCTGGCCAGTAGCTCCTTGGCATCTTCAATGTCCTGCACCATCTTTTTGTATTCGTGCGTCACCTTGAGCAGGTTCTCAAGGCTCTTGTATTCTTTGCTGAGTTTTACATAGCGCTTCTGGTCGGCGATTACCGATGGGTCGGTAATCAACGTCTGAATCTCTTCAAACCGTGCGTCAAGCCCTTCCAGGCGCTCAAGTAATGTATTGTTTGCCATATCGATTTCTATATTTTGGCTGCAAAGGTACAAATTATTTCCCAAACACTATCAAGCTTACACTCAATAACAATATTTATTGGCAAAAAAGCACACACCTTCATTGATAAAACATGAAAGTGTGTGAAAACGAAGTGAGATATGGTGTTGAAGTGTTCGAGTCAATTCGTGCTCTTCAGGCAGGCTTCTGGCAAAGGTGCTTGCAGCCGTAGAAGGCAAATTCTCCTACTTCGGTCACCGAACTCGGCATGATTAACGATGTGATGCCGCTACATCCGAAGAATGCACTGCGTCCTATCTTGGTTACGGTTTTGGGGATAGTAACCGACACAATGCCCGAGCAGCCCGAGAAAGCACTGGCTCCAATCATTGTGACTGAATATTTCACCCCCTTGAATGTCACTTGCTCAGGAATGATGATATCGCATTTGGGAATACCGTGAACCATGTTGGCATAGCCGTTGCAGTCATTAAGAACCGAACCTGTTACAATCGCCTCTTCACCTTTTATTGTGTAATGCAGGCCATTGGCGATGAAGTCATATTTCTCTCTGATTTTCATAATTACTTTTTTTGATGATAGTTTTATGTCTTTATTCCTTATCTCAAAATGATATAAAAGGTAATCAAAGCGAAGCTTCAAACAAAACAAGAATGTTCAATGCGACAGCGGTGGAAAAGTCTTGAGGTGTTTTGTGTGTTTATATCAAGATTTTTGTTAATTTTGTGCTGTTTTTCAACTTTTAGCTTTATAAAACTATGTCAAAAGTATTACTTATCAACGGGTCGCCACACAAAGATGGCAACACTTTTCTTGCCTTGAGCGAGGTGGCTAAGACTCTTAATGAACAGGGAATAGACACCGAGATTGCTTGGATTGGCGTGAAGCCAGTGCGTGGCTGCATCTCCTGTGGAAACTGCAAGCAGAGTGGCAGTGGCAAGTGTGTTTTTAACGATGACATCTGCAACGAGATGATTGACAAGCTCAACGCTTCCGACGCTCTTGTTGTGGGTGCGCCCGTCTATTATGGTGTGCCTTCGGGACAAACGTTGGCACTCATTCAGCGCATGCTCTTTGCTGGAGCCAAGGTTGACAACAAGCCTGCCGCAGCAGTGACTGTGTGCCGCCGAGGTGGTTCGACAACCGCTTTCCAAACACTGCAGATGCCCTTCCAGATGGTGAATATGCCACTGGTGACCTCTCAGTATTGGAACATAGTGTTTGGTCTTGCTCCTGGCGAAGCTGCTCAGGACAGTGAGGGAATGCAGACCATGCGTCAGCTTGCTCGTAACATGGCATGGATGTTAAAGTCTATCGAGAAAGCCCAGTTGCCAAACCCTGACGTTGAAGAATGGCAAGGCATGCATTTCATAAGGTGACAATTGGCAGTGATAAACCAAACTTCACTAAATAAGGCCGACCAGGTGATTGCTCACATGCAGTCGCTTGGCGACAAGAAACAGGCGCAGCACTTGATGCGTTTCTTCAAGACCGCTCCTGGTCAATATGGACATGGTGACCGTTTCCTGGGCATAAAGGTTCCCGAAACACGCCGTGTGGCTGCTCACTGCAAAGGGTTGTCGCTTGATGAGGTGGAGACGCTGCTTGCCTCGGAGTGGCACGAAGTGCGCTTGTGCGGCCTGCTGGTGCTTGTGGCGCAGTTTGAGGCGCTGTGCAAAAATCGGTTGATAGACAACCCCGAAGCGGTGGCCAAGCGTGATGAGATAGTCGATTTCTACCTGAGTCATGCTCATTGTGCCAACAATTGGGACCTCGTAGACTTGAGTGTATATAAGATATTGGGTCGATGGTTGATGCTGCCATCTAAATATAGCGATGGAGAAAAACTCGCTATTCTTGATGGTCTTGCCGGTAGCGACAACTTGTGGGAGCAACGCATGTCGATAGTGTGCACGATGGAGCCCTTGAAGCATGGCGATGTCTCGTTCACTTGGCACTATGCCGAGTGGCATGTGCTACACGACCACGACCTGATGCACAAGGCTGTGGGGTGGCTGCTTCGCGAGATGGGCAAGCGTGTGAGCATGGACGAGCTGCGCACCTTCCTGAATATTCACGCCGAGCACATGCCCCGCACGACGCTGCGTTATGCTATCGAGCACATGAGTGATGAGGAACGCAAACAATGGATGCAGAAATGAGAGTTGAGAGTAGAAATAACAGCAATTGGTGGTATCATGTGATAGCCATTCTTGTGATTATAGCGTGGGGAGCTTCGTTCCCATGCACAAGGCTGTTGCTTGATGCCGGCATCAGCCCTACCGAGATTTTTGTCTATCGCTCGGCGATAGCCTATCTGGGGCTTCTTGTCTTTTCTCGCTTCAAAGTGTCGTTATGGGGCTGGAAAGACGAAGCACTGGCAGTGCTGTGTGGACTCACGGGTGGAGCCTTGTATTTCGTGTTACAGAACATTGCATTAAAACTCACATTGCTCAGCGATGTGGTGATTGTGATTGCCGTCAATCCGTTGCTCACTACCATCATGGCGGCTATTTTCCTTAAAGATGAGCATTTCTCGTTGAAGGTGCTCTTGGGCTCGATGGTGGCTTTTGCCGGTGTGGCTGTGGTGACATTCCGCGACGGATTTGTGTGGGGCAATGGGTTGCTGGGCAACATATTGGCATTTCTGGCGGCTCTCTCTTGGGCTTGCTACTGCATTATTCTCAAGCGTGTGCAAGGCAGGCATAGCACGCTCTCAATAACACGCAAGGTGATGATTTATGGCACACTGTGTGCTCTGCCTGTGATGTTGTTCGAGCCGGTCACTCCCATTTCCACATTGCTGCGCACCGATGTGCTTCTTAACATGTTGTTCCTTGCTCTCATTTGCTCGATGGCGGCATTCTTCATCTGGAACCTTGTTATTAAGAAGATTGGTGCCATAAGGTCAAGCAACTACCTGTATCTTGACCCAATAGTCTCTATTATCATGGGTGTGATTGTCCTTAACGAAAAAGTGGGTCTTGTGGCTGTAATAGGCTGCGCGCTGGTTCTCCTGGGTGTTATATTAGTAGAAAAAGCGAGTACACAAAAACACAAACGAAAAATATAGAACACAATGATTGACGAGATTTTGAAATTCAACCGAGAGTTTGTTGAGCGTGGAGACTACAAGAAGTTTGTCACCGACAAGTATCCTAATAAGAAACTTGCAGTGCTCAGTTGCATGGACACGCGACTCACCGAGTTGCTACCTGCGGCACTTGGTCTCAAGAACGGCGACGCCAAGATTATCAAAAATGCCGGAGGTCTCATCTTGTCGCCCTACGACAGTGCCATGCGCTCGCTGCTCGTGGCGGTCTATGAGCTTGGAGTGGAGGAGATAATGGTTGTGGCTCACACCACCTGTGGTGCCTGTCACATGTCGTTCAAGGAATTTGAGCATCACATGCTCGAGCGTGGTGTAACCGAGTCGACGCTCGATACCATCAAGCACAGTGGCATAGACCTCGATCAGTGGCTCGAAGGTTTTCACGACACACAGCAATCGGTAGTCAACACAGTGGCAACCATTTCCAATCACCCGTTGCTCCCTGATGATGTGACAGTGAGAGGATTTATTATCGACTCGGTGACAGGTTTTCTCGAGGAAGTTGGATGATTTTGTCAAAAATAATCTCTTTCCACGTGTTTTTTTGTTCTGAATTATTTGGAAAAGATGTTTTTTTAGCTTGTGAATAAAAAAAAGTAGCAATAATGCTTGCATAATTCATTTTTTTACTAATTTCGCACCGAAAACTAAATTCAAAATAGAAGATACTATGATTTATAAGTTTCTGGTAGGTTCCGAAGAATCCGAAAATTTCAAGTTAGAAATAGCTATTGACAGCTCCGATACATTCTTGCGACTGCGCAACACCATTCTTGATGCGGCTGGATATGACAAGAATCAAATGGACTCTTTTGTCGTCTGCGATGAGGATTGGACTAAAGAGAAGGAGGTGACATACTATGACATGGATACCGACTCCGACGAAGACATCTGGATCATGGAAGATACCCCTCTTGATGAACTCGTTGAAGATGAGGGACAAAAGCTGAAATTCGTTTTTGACTACATGACCGACCGCTATTTCTACATGATTCTCAAAGAAACAGTGCCAGGAAAGAGTTTGCACGACCCCTTGTGCCAGCGCAAGGAAGGAAAGGCGCCACAAGAGATGCTTGCTGCCGATTTATTGGATTCTAAACCTGTAAAGATTGACGATACCGTCATCGAAGACCTTGACGAAGAATTCTATGGCGAGAACGCGTTTAACGAAGAAGAGCTTGCCGAGCTCAACGACGAGTTCCGCGAGGAAAACGGTGAGTAACAGTTTTATTTTTAGATGATACAGGAAAAGCCTTGGACGTGCGTTCCAAGGCTTTTCGCTTTTTTTGTATGCCGTTAAGTAAAAGGACTCTCGTTAATCAACCCCAAATTTATATATTGTGCGAGTGTAGTATTTCTCGCCCGGGCGAAGTTCACACGATGGATATTCAGGGCAGTTGGGAGTGTTGGGGTAATGCTGGGTCTCAAATGCCACAGCCGAGCGGGCTGGATAGCCTATGCCAAACTTGCCTTTGAGGTTTTCGTCAAGGAAGTTGCCTGTATACATCTGAGCTGCTGGTTCGGTGGTGTAAACTTCCATGACGATTCCTGTCACTGGCGACATCACACGCAGTGCAACATTGTCTATGTCGCCAGGGTGGTTTAGAGCAAAACTGTGGTCATAGCCGTTACCGTTCTTGAGCTGCTCATCGTCGGCATTGATATCCTGCCCAATGGACTTGGGAGTGCGGAAGTCAAACGGCGTGCCGGTCACATCCATAAACGAGCCGTCGGTGATGAGTGTCTCATCGGCAGGGGTTATGCGGTCGGCATCAACGTAGAGAATGTGGTTGTGGATGCTTGACGCGAGATCTCCGTTGAGGTTGAAATAGGAGTGGTTGGTGAGGTTGACGATTGTTGGCTTGTCGGTAGTGGCGCTGTATTCAATGTCGATGGCGTTATCCTCGGTGAGTGTATACACCACTTTCACATTCAGTGTCCCTGGGAAGCCCTCGGTGCCGTCGGGGTCGACAAGTGTGAGCTCCAAGCGGTTACCTTCTTGTTTTGCGTCCCACACTTTCTTGTCGTAACCAATCAGTCCGCCATGCAGGCAGTGACCGTTGTTGTTGATGGGAAGTGTGTATTCTTTTCCGTCGAGTGTGAATTTTCCGTTGCCTATGCGGTTGCCGTAGCGACCTATGAGAGCACCGAAATTGCCGTCGTCGGCAAGATAGTTGGCGATGCTGTCGTGACCAAGTTCTACATCAGTCAGATTGCCGTCACGGTCTGGCACCATAAGGCTCACGATGCGTCCGCCATAATTGGTGATGCAGGCCTCTACGCCATTTTTGTTGGTAAGTACAAATAAAGCAACTTCTTTCCCTTCAATAGTAGTTTTGAAATTTTCGGGATTCAAGCCCGATTTGGTCAATTGGGTCATAATAATATGTGTTTTTAAAGAATTGTTATATACTCGCAAAAGAGATGCAAATATAGAAAAAAAATGATAAAAGTAAAGCACAAATTTGCACATATTATTAAAAATGCCGAATTTTGTTGAAATTTTTCTTATTGCAATAAAAAGTACTCAGTATTATGTTGAAGAAAATCACAATATTTGCACTGCTAACGGCGTTTCTTGCAGTACCAAACATCGCCGATGCTAAAACCGACAGGAAAAAGAAAACAAGACAAGATGAGCGCATGCCCGTTGTTATCGATGTCCCTCAAGAAGAACGAAGCATGGCGATAACAAATCACATGGATCAGCTCAATGGCGAGTGGAATGTGATAGAAATAAAGAATGAAGAGTTTTCCCTCTCTCGTTCGCACCGACCTTTTCTCAATTTTGATGTTAGAACGGGGAGGCTTTATGGTAACACCGGTCTAAACACAGTCAATGCTAATTACACAATCAATGGCGACAAAATAACAATTTCCAATACTCTTACTACACATAACGAAGGTTTATATTCCGAGCAGTCTATCGAAAGGAGCTTCCTCAACGCTTTGGGTGAGGTGAACACGATTTCTTTGTTTAAAGTGGGAGATGTTGAGTACATGGAACTGAAGAATAAGAGAAATGTCCTTCTCAAGCTGCGTCGACAGAATCTCGACTTTATGAATGGACCTTGGGATGTTAAGATGATCAATGGTGTTTATGTCATTGACCGTCAGATAAGAATGGTCAACGATGTTGAGATGCTCACGGTTCACATTAACTCGGGATGTAATATTGTCAATGGAGTGATTTCTATCGACCCAACCAAGGAGTTTGGGATAGAGTATGAGAATCTGATTTCCCAAAACAATCAATGTCCCAACATCGATACCGAGACTCGATTGCTAATCGCTCTTGAAGAGACTCTTTTCTGCCGAAAGAGCCCTGATAATGAGAACGAAGTAGAGCTCTTCACTCGTGAGATTGACGAGACCGGCAAGATGGCCGACAAGGTCCTCGTTGTACTACATAGGTCTACTTATTAGTGATTATTCTGTCTCTCCGATGGCTCTTCGACACTGTCAAAGTTTGATTTGCGTCCTGCTGAGCTTTGTGGCTTTCTCTTCATTGACAGCTGTGGATGTTGATGCGCAAATCAATGTTGACCAAGTCATGAAAATTGGCCGAAATGCCCTGTGCGATGAGGATTATATTCTTTCTATTCAGTATTTCAACCAGGTAATAGCTCAGAAACCTTCTCTTGCCGAACCTTACTTTCTGAGATCTGTTGCCAAGGTCTCTCTTGACGACTGGACTGGTGCCGAGAGCGATGCGTCACGGTGCATAGAGATAAACCCTTTCATTATGAAGGTCTACTGCGTCCGAGCAGTGGCAAGACACAATCTACACAACTTTGAGGATGCTATGACCGATTATGACATGGCTCTGGAGTTCTTTCCAAACGATAAAGACCTTCTGGTCAACAGAGCAATGTGTGAGCTTGAATTGAAGCATTACAGCATTGCCGACAGCTGCTTGAGAGGAATTGTTGAACGTGACCCCACATTTGAACGGGCCTATTTGGAACTTGCCAGGCTGTGCCTGGTGCAGAACGACACTCTTCAAGCTTTCGACCATCTCTCTAAGGCTATAGATTTGAATAAAACCAACGCCCAGGCCTACATCATGCGTTGCAATATTTTTTTCAAAGTTCTGAAAGATATTCCTAAGGCGCTTGAAGACATCAATGAAGCCATCAATCTTGAACCTCGTAATGCTGACCTCTATGTCAACAGATCCTACATGCGTTATCTCATCAATGACCTCAGGGGAAGTGTTGATGATCTTGAAATGGCGACAAGCATCGACCCCGACAATGTGACGGCACTGCACAACATGGCATTGCTTGGCACTCATGTGGAGGGTGGTGGCATGGAGTGTGTAGACCTCATTCCAGATATCACACCTAAGGCTAAATTTGGTGTCAACCAGTTGCTTGACCGTGTGGATGGTCACGCGAGCCATCGCAACAAGTCGAGAGTTTACATTCAAGACATTGACGTGGAAGTGATGCCCCAGAGACCGTTTTCTCTCTCTTATTACAACCACGACAACAATCTCAATGTACGCACACATGTTTTCAAGGAGATGGCTCAGTTCAACGACCAAAAGATGCTTCCAAGCCCTCTCACGCTCACAAGTGGCAACCAACTTTCGGCTTATGATGCCATCAGCAGGTTTGAAAGTGTAGATTTTTTCAATCGCCTCATTTCCTCCTCACAACCTAAGGCAGTCGATTTCTTTGGAAGGGCTATGGACTTCCTGATGCTCCGCAATGTAGAGGCGGCTATTGCCGATGCCGACAAGGCCATAGAGCTCGATCATGACTTTGTATTGGCCTATTTCTTGAGATTCAATGCTCGATTTCTAAAAAACGAGATGGATGTGGAATACAATTATGACCCTGCCGACGATGATGCCGCTGCCATGCTTAATATGAGAGCAAAACAAGAAAATGTCGATCTCATGATCGAAGATTTGAATGTAGTGCTGCGATATTCACAAGAAAACGCCTATGCCTACTATAACCTCGCTCTGGTACAAGCTATGGTTGGCGACACATCCAATGCCCTCATCAACTATTCTAAAGCAATAGAGCTCAATCCCGACCTGGGTGAAGCCTATTTCAATCGTGCACTCCTCTACATCCAGTTAGGAGACAAAGAGAAAGGTGTCGCCGATTTAAGCAAGGCTGGCGAGTTGGGTGTCATTTCAAGCTATAACATACTTAAGAGAATACAGCTATGATAAAAATCGAGCAACATCCATTTGAGCCGTTCTTGCCCGATGGGGCAGTGGTGCTGATGCTTGGCACCTTTCCGCCCAAGCCCGAGAGATGGTCTATGGAGTTCTATTATCCCAACAAAATCAACGACATGTGGCGAATCATGGGGTTGCTGTTCTATGGCGACAAGAACCACTTCTGGCTCGATGCTGAGAAGCGTTTCGACCTTATTAAACTGAAAACATTCCTTAACGGGCACAAAATCGCTCTCTACGACACCGCCACTCGGGTGCGTCGCCTCAAGGACAACGCCAGCGACAAGTTCCTCGACATCGTCGAGACCATCAATCTTGACGAGTTTTTCAAGGCTCGCCCCACCATCCGCGCTATTGTCACTGCGGGAGAGAAAGCCACTGGCGTGATTGCTCAGAAGGCCGGTGTAGAACTCCCCAAGATGGGAGAGATAGCTCATTGCAACTATCATGGACATGTCTTTGACCTCTGGCGCATGCCTTCCACATCCAGGGCCTATCCCCTGGCATTAGAGAAGAAAGCCCAGGCCTATCGTGAAATGTTCTTGCAGTTAGGTTATGAGGTGTGACTTTTTCTTTGTATCTTTGCACTTTCTAAACACATGTTTGCTAAAATGAACCGTAACAGAATTATCATAATATTGCTTTCAATAGTGGCTGTGGGCTTGATGGCCGATGCCGTTTTTGCGCAAGACGTGGCTGCTGCAACGTCACACTCCTCATGGGCCGAGGAGCTGTATAACTGGTTCAAGGAACACATGAACTACACCACCATCATTGTTCTTATGGCCATTGAGAGTTCGGTGGTGCCTCTCCCAAGCGAGGTGGTCGTGCCTCCAGCTGCCTATTTCTCGCTTCAAGCCAATTCCAGCCTTGACTTCTGGGTGGTGATACTTGCTGCAACATTGGGAGCTTACTTGGGGTCTGCTATCAATTATGGATTGTCGATGATTATTGGACGCCCCATCATCTACGCTTTTGCCGACAGCAAAGTGGGACATTTCCTACGTCTGTCCAAAGAGAAGATGGAGCGGGCCGAGCAGTATTTCCAGAAAAAAGGGTCTATATCCATTTTCTTCGGACGCCTATTGCCAGCAGTAAGGCACTTGATTTCCATCCCTGCAGGATTGTCGCGTATGAATTTTGGCACTTTCAGCTTTTTCACTATCATTGGTGCTGGCATCTGGAACGTGGTGCTGGCAGGCCTTGGATATTTGCTTTATAGCATTGTACCCGACGACAGCCAGTTCTTCGCTCAACTTGAGCACTATAACCACTACTTGAAAATCGCCGGTTTTGCACTATTGGGAGCAGTAGTTTTGTACATCTGCTATAAGGTTTATAAAAACAAGAAAAAAACCACCGAACACAACGACGAGAAAACGAACTGATAACTTAACACTTACGACTTAACACTTAATATGATCGTTTCCCCTTCATTACTCAGTGCCGACTTTGGAAATCTGGCACGCGACATCGAGATGATTAACGAGAGCAAAGCCCAGATGCTACACCTCGACGTCATGGACGGAGTGTTTGTGCCAAACATCTCCTTTGGTTTCCCCGTGATAAAATATGTGCAACAGTTGTGCAAAAAGCCTCTTGACGTTCACTTGATGATAGTTGAACCGCAGAAGTTTATCAACGAGGTACGTGACTGTGGGGCTCAAATCATGAATGTGCACTTCGAGGTGTGCAATCATCTTGACCGGGTGGTGCAACAGATTCACGACGCTGGCATGAAAGCTGGTGTCACTATCAATCCAGCCACACCAGTCTATCTACTCAGGGATATTGTTGAGCAACTCGACCTGGTGCTTCTCATGTCGGTGAATCCAGGGTTTGGAGGACAGAAGTTTATTCCAAACACACTCAACAAAGTCAAAGAGCTTAGGGCACTAATCGAAGAGAAAGGCTCTAAAGCTGTGATTGAGGTGGATGGTGGAGTGAACGATGTCACCGGTAAACAGCTTGCCGATGCTGGTGCCGATGTCCTTGTGGCTGGAAATTATGTCTTTAAGGCTCCCAATCCACTACAGGCAATAGAAACTCTGTATAATTTATAGAAAGATTTTGTGAGAAATCTTGCAAAGTTTAAGAAAAAAATACTAACTTTGCACCCGCAAAATGCGATTAAGCGAGTCAAGGCTCGAGTTTGCCCGGTGACTTGTGAGCGTGAGCATTTTATCAAAAACAAATAACGACCATTGGAAAGATGCCGGAGTGGTCGAACGGGGCGGTCTCGAAAACCGTTAACCCCTT
>CAMVKS010000070.1 GCA_947167995.1 uncultured Prevotellaceae bacterium | reverse complement strand
GTTTCAAGACAGCAGCAATGGCGTTGAGTGACAACTCCATCAGCCTTGATAATCCTGTCCTTGCCACCGAGCCTCGTCTTGCGATAGTGATGGGCACTGAAGGCGACGGCCTGCCACATGAAACGATAGAGCAGGCCGACTATGTGGTGCGCATTCCCATGAGTCACAACGTCGACTCACTCAACGTTGCCGCCGCCTCGGCAGTGGCGTTTTGGGAACTGCGGACAAAAAATTAAAAACCAAAAACAATTCTATCCAACCTTACCTCTATACTCTTCCCTCTCACTCTTCCCTTGAATCAAAGGCGTCCATTATCACCGTTGGCCGGTGGTTTTGGAAGGCTCCCAGCGGGTATTGTCCCTCGGCTTCAGGTGCCCAATAGAACACGCCTGGGCAGTTGCCACCAGTGCGGTTGCGTGCTGCATCGATGAGGCGTGTCATGAAAGCCTTTCCATCTTGTGGCCTACGTGCCTCATATCCAGTCTCGACAATCATCACTGGGCAGTTGTATTCCTGAGCAAGAGTGTTGATGTTGGCAATCACCCTCTCCAGCGTCTCGTCCTCGCTCTTGGTGAGCCCCGCTTCCATGTCCCAGTAGGGGTAGACGCTCACGCCTATCATGTCGAAGTGTGCCTTGTACTTTTTCAGGCCGTTAAAGATAGTGTGGTAGCGCTCGATGTCGCAGGCAGCGTCAAGGTGCACGATGCAGGCAGCATGAGGATAAACTTTCTTTGCGGCACGGTAGCCAGCTTCGGTGAGGCCTGCATACTGCTTCATGTTTTCGGGTGTGTGAGCCATAGGCCACAGGAAACCGTTGGTGGTCTCGTTGCCAATCTGTATCCATTTTACCTCTATTCCATTATCCTTTAATAACTTGAGTGTCTCGATTGTGTGCATCGCCAGTGCTCGTTTCATCGCCTCGTAGTTGTAGTGTCGCCACCGTGCGGGGATGTTCTGCTTGCCAGGGTCGGCCCACCAGTCGCTGTAGTGGAAGTCAATCATGATGGCCATCCCACGGGCCTGGGCGCGCAGTGCCATCGCCAGCACATCGTGCATGTCGCACTCGCCGCCGCGAGGATTCACCCACACGCGCAGTCGTGCCGCGTTGAGTCCCAGTTCACTCATGAGCGTGATGTTGTCACGCTCCTCGCCTGCCGCGTTATAGAGCTTAACGCCATGCCGCTCAAGCTCACTTGTGCCGCTGACGTCGGCCCCCAGCCAGAACTCCTGCGCCGTCGCTCCAATCGACAGAAATACTATTAATAAAAATACTGTGATTTTTTTCATGATAATTATATTTTCAACAAAGATAGTTAAAAATCGTGATTTATAAGCCAGTCGAGATAAAAAATCTTGTCTTCTTTTTAGACAGAAGAACATAAGAAAATTTTGCCTCGCCTCTTGTCACTCTTTTTTGACGAATCCAAGGTTTGCTTCTATTGCTCATGATATTTTTTCTCAAAGATGTCCTGGTGCTGCTCGCCCCATTCAAGCATAGCATCAATTATAGGGATGAGCGACATGCCCAGCGTTGAGAGGGCATACTCGCTGCGCGGTGGCAGCTCGGGATAGATGGTCTTTGTCACCAGCCCATCGTCGACGAGCTCTTTGAGTTGCATGTCAAGCACACGAGGGGTCGCCTCGGGCAAAGCTTTGTGCAGCTCGCTGGGACGCATGCTCTTGTGACGCAGCTCATCAAGGATGCACGATTTCCACTTAGAGTCTATCAAACTGATAGTTAGTCTCAGTGGGCAACTCAAGTCGACTGGTATTTTTCTCTTATACATAACTGAAAAGTGTCTTTGTTTATCAGGGTGCAAAGTTAACAATTCAGTTTCAATTATTGGGTATATAGAAAACATTTTCAGTACATGAAAATTTTTTCGGTACTTGCGAAATTGAGGTATAGTGTCTATTTTTGCACCATAACTATTAATTCAATAAATACAACAACTATGAGATCACCTATCGCTGAGTATGCAGCCGTAGAAGCCGCTGCAATGAAGTTTGTCAAGAGCGTTGCCGAGGGCAATAGCAAGTATGCCAAGGAGCTTTTCACCGACGATGCCGTGCTTTTCGGCTACCTTGACGGAGAATTGGAGCATGGCTCCATTGAGCAGTTCTACCACAATGTTGACACTGTGGGAGCCGGTGATGACTTCAAGGCTCGCATCGACATCGTGTCGATAGAAGAGAGCGTAGCCGTGGTGCGAGTGCTTGAGGAGAAATGGGGCGGGCGCATCGACTTCACCGACTATCTGCTACTGATGAAGATGAATGGCGAGTGGAAGTGCGTCGCCAAGGCTTACAACCAGAATTCCGACACAATTAAAAAGTAACGATATGAAACGAGATTTAGGATTGATTCAGGCTGTTTACCCTATGCCAGTACTCATGGTGGCAGCCTACGACGAGAATGGCAAAGTGAATGTGATGAACGCTGCATGGGGCAACATTTGCGACATGGATAAGGTTGCACTTTTCATAGGCGAAGACCACAAGACCACACAAAACATCCTCAAGACCAAGGCTTTCACCGTGAGCATCGCCGACCGCAAGCACATGGATGCTGCCGACTTCTTTGGCATTGCTACCGGTAATAAAATGGACGACAAGTTTGAGCGCACAGGATACACCGCTATCAAGAGCGAGCATGTTAATGCTCCCATTATCGATGAGTTTCCTGTGGTGATGGAGTGTGAGCTTGCCGATGTGATAAACAACGAACACATGCATTGCGTTGTGGGCAAGATTGTCAACGTGGCAGCCGAAGAGACGGTTATAGCTGAGAATGGCAAGATTGCCCCTGAGAAACTGGATGCTCTCATCTTCGACCAGTTCCAGCATGGTTACTATGTTACCGGCGAGAAGGTGGGACAAGCCTGGAATGCAGGAAAGCAGTTGATGCAGAAATAGCACAACTCGACATATATGAACAAAGAATCTCCGTCAACACCGCGGGGATTTTTTGTTTCACTTTTTCAATTTTGCAAAATACAAGATTTCTTATATTACCGCAATCAACCTGGACAAGAACCATTAACCCAAAAATCTGCCCACAGAATTTTTGAGCATTAATTTTGAATAAATCGGGACACCTCTCAAAAATGCTCAAATAAATTTGGCATTTCTTTCTACTTGAACTATTTTTGCAAACAGAAACCAAAATTATAAACAAATGAAAAAAGTATTCTTAATGATTGCACTGTTCGCCATGTGCATGTCGACCAAAGCTCAAGCTGCCGTTTATGGCGATGTGGACGGCGACGGACACGTTACCATTAACGACGTTACAGTTCTTTACAACTACATTCTCAATGACGACATGAATTATTTTTCTACCAGTGATGTCGACGGCGATGGTTATGTCACAAGCGGTGACGTGACTGTAGTATATAATATCTTGCTTGGCATCGGCCCAGCTGTTGACACCCATGAATATGTCGACTTGGGATTGCCCAGCGGCACCCTGTGGGCAACGATGAACATTGGAGCCAATACCCCCGAGGAATCTGGCGACCACTTCGCCTGGGGCGAGACTACTCCCAAGGAAGTCTATAACTGGACCACCTACCAGTGGTGCAATGGCCGATGGAGCAAGATGACCAAATACTGCTCCAATAGTGCCCATGGCGACAACGGCTTTACCGATGGCAAGACCGAACTTGACCCTGAGGACGATGCAGCCACAGTCAACTGGAGCTCGCAGTGGCGCACGCCCACCAAAGAGCAAATGGATGAGCTGCGCACCAAGTGCACATGGACATGGACGACAAGCAACGGCGTGAATGGCTACCGGGTGAGCCGAAATGGCAAATCGATATTCTTGCCTGCCGCTGAAGGATACTCAGGCAGCATTCTCTCAAGTGGCAATCTTGGCTACTATTGGACGCGCACGCTGGGCGAAACAACTCGCTATGCCAACTATCTCTACTTCTACTCCACCAGTGTGACCGCTGAAGCCTTCGAACGTTCAAGTGGTTGTACTGTGCGTGCCGTGCGCGTGTCTCAGAAATAAACAGTTTTTTAATAATTGAGTCCCCGTTAAAAAGTCGCATTTTAGATAAATTAGGATGCACCTCAACAACAAAAATAAATAAATTTATTTTGTGTTTTATTCGGTTTGCACTAATTTTAGTGCCGACTCAAGTTGTCAAACAATTAAGTACGAGTAAAAACGGTCGAATATTATTATTGATGACCGATAAAAAAACTGTCAAAGCCTCATAATTAACTGATAATAAGCCCCAACAACTGCTATTTACCGTTATTGGGGCTTGGTTTTTTGAATGTAAAGTATGGGGTGGCTGGCCGCGGGACCACGAGAGGGAGTTAATCACATTTCGGCTCTCCGAGCCTTTTGTCCTCTTGCGATGTCGTTTCCCAACTTTTGCAATACTCTCCTCCCTCATCTTAGATGAGCAGCTATCACACTTTCCTCGGACACTGATGGAATATTATAGTGAGAAGAACAAAGACGGTTATCCAGCATTTACTGACCAATATCTATTGATAAGCATGTCTTAGCGGGAATTGTTCGACAAAGACAGACCCACGCTAAAAATCAGGTTCACATTTGACAATGTGCCACTCAAATCCCAATCTTCATGATACTCGTCACATGGTTTGTGATACCACACCGGCATAGGATATTTATTGGGCTTGCTCACATCCACAGGATGACGACCGTTCTCCAACACCACTGCTCGCACTCCCTTTTTTACAAAATTATAATGGTCTGAACGGTAAAACCAGCCATCAGAGTTGTCATTGTCGAAATAGATATACCGGCCTTGAGCAGCAGCGGCAGCCACATAATAATGATCTAAGTCGCTTTCACCGCCACCCAAGATCACGACATCGTGGGTCAACTCGGCGGGGCCAATACTCTCAAAATTAAGGCAGGCCAGTGTCTTCTCCATCGGCACGACAGGGTGATTGCAATAATATGCCGAGCCGAAAAGACCGCTCTCCTCCGATGAGGGGAAGATGAATAGCAGGTCCCGCCGCGGCTGTGGCATCTGCTTGAATTTATTGGCCAAGAGCAAGGCACCAGCCATGCCCGAAGCATTGTCGGCAGCACCATTATATATTGTATCGCCGCGCTCATCGGCTTTCCCGATGCCCAGGTGATCCCAGTGAGCACAGAACACTACTGCCTCGCCTTCTTGACCGCTCCCTCTAATAATGCCGCCCACGTTGCGCGTCTTCTGAATGTCGTAAGTGACATCCATCTTCACATCGCCTTTTACATTCAGCGCAAAGCTCTTGAAGCCTGGTTTTTTCGCATCAGCCATTGCCTTGTCCATATCCATGCCTGCCGCAAGAAACAGTTTTCTGCAACCGTCCTCATGCAGCCATCCTCTGACGGCCAATTCCCCGGCATTGCGTGAATCAGGATCATATATACCGAGATTGTTACTCAAGTGGCCATTCACACACACATGCCACCCGTAGCTGGCGGCTTCGGCATGATGGAGCACCAGGCAACCGGCTGCACCCTGACGCTGAGCCTCTTCAAACTTATATGTCCAACGACCATAGTAGGTCATGTTGCGTCCCCTGAAGAGCTTGCTATCATAAAAACCTGGGTCATTGACCATTACTACCACTATCTTGTCTTTCACATCGATGCCCTCGTAGTCATTCCAGCCATATTCTGGCGCATTAATGCCAAAACCGCAAAACACATACTCTGCCTTCTTCAGATCAATTTTCTCAGTGGCTCGAGTAGTCCAGATAATCAAATCGTCGGGATAGCTAAGCATCGATTTCTTCTTCCCGCTCACAGTGAGCCTGCCACCCTCCGGCTTGGCTGTTACTGAAATCATTTCAAAGGGTTGGAACCAACTGCCGTCGAAGGCTGGCTCCAAACCTATTTCCTCCAATTGCCGGGCAACATAGTCCACCGTCTTGTCTTCATAGGGCGTCATGGGCTTTCTTCCACCGAACTCATCATGGGAAAGCACCTTTATCCATTCTCTGAGCAACTGCTCGTCACTTCCGGTTTGCAACTTCTCATTTGAAATCTGTGCACTGGCAGTTGTCATCCACAAGGTGACAAAAGCGATTACCGTCATACACTTCTTGGGTTTCATTTTCATAAGCATCAATTTTCTCTGTTATGGGTTGTTGGAAAAAGACTTTTCTCTAAACAAGACAATTAAGTACAATATTCAGGTGCACTTTTTTTATTACGGACAAAAATGCGATTAAGCGAGACAAAGTCAAACAAGGTGCAAGGTGAGAGCAGTGCCAAGTTCGCTTGAGCATTGCCGAACCGCAGCCCTTGTTATTCAACCTTGCTTGAAGCCTTGCGAGCGTGAGCATTTTATTATATTGCCGCACGCCTCTGGCACACTTGTAATTGTCTTTAATAAAACAGCACATGGCGCAAATTGTCTTGTCATTGATTGTCTTAAAAATACTCTCTCAAAGACACCGCTCTTTATGATAAAACGAAATTTCCTCATCAAAAAAAACTATAATTATAAGTTCTTAATTACTGCAAAGACACAAAATCTAAGTTATAATATTCTCAAAACTTGACTCAGAATGTAGCATGATACAGTTCTTCCCATCACCTCAATAAGAACTTCTTGTACCTCGACCATTCTTTCTGGATTGATGTTTCGTGGTTCCCTATAAAGAACTCGGCTTGCAGTTCATCCTTGAATGGTGACCAGTTGCCGCACACTATACCGTCATGTGTTATTATTGGCTGGAAGATGCCACTGTTGTTGTGAGCCTTGTGGCGGAATTCGGGCGGCAGCACAATATCGCGGCTTTTGTAGCCAATCAAGTATTCATCGTAGGGTGGAATCATAAGATATCTCCCTTTTCTGAATCCACGAGTGCGACAGTCATCAGTCACATAGAACTCCCTACCCTTCCATTTCTCCACATGAATGTAGTCTCCCAAAAGCGCTATACCTCGGCGGCAGTCACTAATGTTCAAGCCCGACCACCACACGAAGTCCTCAAGCGTGGCAGGTTGACGGCTCCTAAAGTACTTGTGTGCAAAAACCATCAAAGCTTCATCACGGTCCATCTTTGTCTTCAATTTCACTTTATCGGCAGTTAGGGCATAAGTAGCCTTCATGGGCAAGAGGTCTCCGCTACAAAGGGTGCCCGACATCTCAGCCATGCGGATGTGGTAGGACAGACGGTGGTTGTCCATCAGCACATCTTTCTCAGCCAATGCATGAACAAAATCTTCCTTCGTGGCACTACCCTTGTCGGCTGCTGTCTGTGCTAAAATGTCCCTTATGCGCATCACTTCATCGTCAGGTATTACTATCTTGTTGCTGCTCATCCATCCTTTAGTGACAGCCATGGCTTTAGGTGCACATAGCCCGAGCATCATCCAGTAATCTTCGCTCGACACCAACTGCCATGTTCCTCGCATCAAGTGGAGGCGGATAATCTGTCCACTGTCAAAGGCCTGCTTGAAAGCCTTTGAAGAAGGTCTGCGCGTTCGCATCTCAACAGCCCAGCGCATCATGCGGTACTCTTGTGCCTGAATGGCACCCATGTGACTCACAACATCGGCTGGGTGGGCATACTGCGGCGCAACAAGTTGCTGGTTGAGAAGACGAATAGAGACTGGATTCATGATGATAATAATGTGTTATCTGTGGTGATGCAAATTTACAACAAATATGCCGAAATTCACAAAAACAGAGAACGTTATTTAAATGTAAAAATTAATACCATAAAAATATCATATCAAAAAAAATCCCATTTTGCTTGCAGGATTTAAAACTTCGTTGTAACTTTGCACCCGTCAAAAAAACGAACGACGCTCGGAAAGATGGTAGAGTGGTCGATTACACCGGTCTTGAAAACCGGCGTGCCGAGAGGCACCGGGGGTTCGAATCCCTCTCTTTCCGCAAAATTTAGGCAACATGCTTATTATTAGCATGTTGCCTAAATTATTTCTGAAATCACGGGACGATACAGGGACGAAAATAGCTAAAAAGTCGTTGAGTTAGAACTAAAAATAATTGTTAGTCAACACGTCCGTCACTGCTTTTGTTGATTTGTGCATCGCGGAATGACGTGTTCACGCTGTTGAATGTGTAACGGAGGGTGAGTTTAACGCCTCGTGTGTCATATCTGTTGCGCTGCCATTGCTTGATATTGGAGAAGTCTATGCTCCAACGTGGTGTTACCGCCTCTCCGATAAGGTCGGTCAGCTCAATGGCTGTGCGCAGCCTGCCGTCAAGAAACGTCTTGCTCATGCCGATGTTCAATCTCAAAGTTCTGCCAACTCTCATATTGCTGTCATACCACGGACTTTGATAAGAGAACCTACAGAAAGCCTCGGCAGTTTTCCAAAACTTATAACTCAAATCGCATGAGACGTAGATATTGTGCTGTCCAAATTCTTTGTTAATCATTCCGCTAATGTCGGGCAACTTCGTGAATTGATAGCTATACTCAATCTCAGGATCAATTCTTAGACTACCTATATTTGTTGAATAAGACGCTTTTAAAGTCACGTCGTTGCTATATAAACTGTTGATAGGTTGGTCAATGATGGCTCCATTTCCACCATAGGGGAATGAACCAGTGACTATCATATTGTTGATTCTTTTGAGGTCAACGCCAAGCGAGATGTCCTTGATGTTGGCAAATAACGCCAGTTTGTGGGTATAAACATTTTCAAGATTCTCATTTCCTTTATTGTAATGCAATGTGTCGCTATATACCACCGCCGGATTGAGTTGTGATATTGTGGGATAACCGACAAACATTGTGTAATATGTGCCAATGGAGTAATTGTCCGCTATATTGTATTTCAAGCTGATATATGGACGTAAAACCAATGTGTGCTTGTCGCTGGCTGTTGATGATTGTGTCAACTCTGTGATGTTGTGCATCAATCTTGCACCCAAGTCAAGTCTCAGCTTGTTTATTTTGCGTCCCCATGAGCCGTATAGGATGTTAGTGTAATCCTTTCTGATGGTTGGTTGCCCGACACCGTCATTGATGAAGTCATAAGAGTTTTTAATGACACTAAGATTATATCCTAATCCCCAGTCATTGCCTTTATGTGAGAAACGCCAGTTTGCTTCCGCGTCCAGCAAGTCATATTTCGAGCTGCTGGCGATATTCTTTGAGGTAAGAATGTTATCAGTAGTGTTAAGGATGTCAATCAATTGTGTCTCACCTTTGTTCTGATGGGAATAACTGAGAGTTAGATTGAAGAAATGACCAGATGGAGAGAAGTATGTCATACCTGAGGTTAAATTGTGCCCTGATGATTTGCGATGCGGGATAACCGTGTTTTCGTCAAGGGTTGTTTCAATGCCATTCATTGATAGTTGATGAATTTTATGTTCCTTGAAATCCACGTTGATAGAGTTGCCTGAGTATTGGAGTATGAAATTAAGTGTTGGCTTCGCCAGATAGTTCAGTCCGACATTCCACAACGGGCCGGTCTTTATTGCGGTGTATTCAGAATCAAAAACATCGCTGTAGGCCGGTTCACCATCAGTGTTGAATATAGTTGTTCCGCCATTGTCAAAGATTTTATGGTTTGTATATTGGCCTACCAGCGACCCCGAGAACGAGAACTTGCCGTACTTGCCACTCAGATTGACCCAGCCTTCATCTGACACACGCCGACGTA
This sequence comes from uncultured Prevotellaceae bacterium, assembly GCA_947167995.1. Taxonomy (GTDB): domain Bacteria; phylum Bacteroidota; class Bacteroidia; order Bacteroidales; family Muribaculaceae; genus Sodaliphilus. The sequence goes on along the minus strand of CAMVKS010000070.1, from coordinate 2,938 downwards.
TTTCAAGATTGTTGGTTACAGATACACCAATGTAGTCTTTGAGTTGCTTTTTGAGCGTTATCTTTATCACTGCTCCCGATTCTGCGGAATACCTCACCCCAAAGTCACGTATCACCTCTATTTTGGAGACTTGGCTGGATGGTATGGACAGCAGTATGTTTCGGTCTGCAACTTTCTGCTCGTTGATATAAATTGCACCAACGCTCATCGATCCACCAGCTTTGATGTTGTTGATGTCGTAGGTCACTATGCCGGGAGTCCATCCGAGCATGTCATAAAGAGTGCCCGCCTCTCCAATATGAGTGCCCGACAGATTGCTGATTGAATAGTTTAATCCGTCTCTGTGGATAACCGCTTTAGGAGCGATGACTGAGACCTCTTGAAGCAGCACATTAATACTATCGGCGGTTACGACATTTGTACTGTCGTCATTCACTTGACTTGTAGCCGAAAGATAAGCTAAAATACTGATTGCCAATGAATAAAGTCTTGTTTTCATATTGGTGAGTTTTTGATTAATAGACATAGTTATGGCTGTTTACATGATTTCGGTCACATAAACGATGTTATTAAAATGAATGGTAGGGACTTTTATTTACTTAGTCGCGCTTCAAGTATCTCTATCACTTGCTGCAGCAGAAGAATACTCGATGCATCCTTGTGCTTTCGCTCAAATTCTGCTTTTGATAGTTTGATTTGACCGATGGCCACCTTTAAGTCGTCTTGGTCGAGCACATCACATTCTTTCGCCAATGAGTAAAGCCCGGATAGGTACAGAGATTCGCCATCTTTGAGCTTGTCAAGATAAAAGAACAGTTTTCTCATCCACATTTTGTTATCGTTCTTTTGCTCTGAAGGAGGGCTAACTGTGAGAGATTCTATTTGTGGTTTTATGGGTGCGTATGTGGTGATTAGCCTGCCTGTGACTCCGCTATCCGGCACTTCACTCCACTCTATGGTGTAAGTAGTTCTGAACTGTGTGTCATCCTCGTTGATCAATCCTACTGTGTAGCAGTTGTCGGCTTCTGTTCCCACAAGTGTGAACTCGCTTTTATTATGATACAAGCGATACCCGGTATAAAGACGGTCTTTGTTGCCGGTTATGCTCCAAAGCGTGTAAATGCTGCGGTTGGGAATCTTATCGTTATCCATCGCTTGGCTGATTGCTTCATACAGTACTTTCACGCTATCGGTGTAACTGACGTCGGCTTCAGGCAATGCGAACTTATAGATTGTAAGTTCACCCTCTTTTTCTCCAGTTTCGGGGTTGGTGAAGGTGTTATGAATCTTCAGCGTATTCTGTTGGTTGACGATGGGTGAATTATCTCCAAAGTAATATCTCAACTTTGCGAAATAATCTTGTGCTGTCACCACAGGTGCTATGAACAATGTCAGTGCAATGATAATATACTTTGTTTTCATAATCCTGGTATGTTAGTTGATTGGTTGTTGAATTGATTATCTATTTCTTGTTGCATATCCACATAAATGATGGTGCCGTCTTCATCGGTCACTGCTTTATAGCCCATGGCCTCCATGTCGATGATGATGGCTTGCTGGTTCAGTTCTTCAAGTTCGCGTTGCAAACGTTCGTTATCTTGCAAATGCAGTTCGTTCTGTGCAATCAGATTGGTCTGTGTCTCATGATGAGAGGCGTCCATAGAATGCTTTTGTTTTCTTGGCTGTTGCTTGATTGCGACGCTTTCTACTTTATTATGTGCGCGAGTGTTGTTATCGGATGATTCTGTCACTACCTCATGATGAGTGTCGGTTTTATGGTCAATCGTCACTTCTTTTGGTTCTGCCTTTTGAGCGATTATCGGTGGTGAAATAGGCTGGGTGGTTTCGGGCTTGTTTAAAACCTTGAAACCTAAAACTAGTGCCACGATTGCCGCTGCAGCAGCAGGAACCCACCAAATCCATCTGCGATGTGATTGTGAGGACGGTTTGGGAAGCAAGTCTCCTTCCAGCCCACGGTCGATGTAGCCGAATAAAGCCTGATAATCTTCCCATTCGGCTGGTACTTCGTGGGGTTTGTTGAAATATTTGCTCAGCAACGACTCCTCCTCAATGGTGGTCTTGCCCGCCATAAATTTGTCGAGCAAAGCCTCTATCTGATGTCGTGAATATGGTTTCATTGTCGTTCTCTGCGTTGTTGCTTGATTTGTTCCATAAGTTGCTTTCGTGCCCTTGCGAGCAATGTGCTCACGCTGTCTTCCTTTATTCCGAGCAGAGTTGCAATCTGCTCGTTGGAGTATCGCTCTTCCTGACGCATTTTCAACACTGCGTGCAGGGTGGATGGTAGCTCATTGATTTTCTGTTCGAGCCATTGCACATCCTCCTGCTGTATAATTTCATCCAACGGCGAAATTGTCTGGCTTGCTCTCTCTCTGCTCTCTAAAGGGAGCGGTGGTTTGCGTCGCAAGTGGTTCAGCGATAATCGGTGAGCAATCACAGCTGCAAAACCCTCTGGATTGTAGAGCCGACTGTCGTCACGCATCTGCCATAGCCGCAACAGCGTCTCCTGGGCGATGTCTTGCGACTCGTCATAGTCGAGGCCCATTGCCGCAGCCTTGTTCAAGGCGGCAGACCTCAGCCGTGGAGCTATCAGTTCAAATGCGTCAATAGTCATTTACAAATCACGTAATTTGCTGACAAAATTACTAACTTTACATCTATATAACACATCACCCCCCACTTTTCAAACAAAAGAAGAAATTTTTTTGAATAAGTGGAAATAAACTGATGCTTTATTTTTCAGAAAAACTAATTTATTTTGTCTATTGTTTGTACCTTTGTGGCATCAAAAGCAAAAAGATTATGGCAGAAAACATCACTATTGTTCCTAACCAATCCGAACTGGAAACTCAATTCGAGTTTGTCAACTCGTTGATTGAGAGGTATCGCTCATCAGCAATAGCTATGGTTAATACAACAG
>CAMVKS010000069.1 GCA_947167995.1 uncultured Prevotellaceae bacterium | reverse complement strand
GATGGTACTGCGAAAGTGGGAGAGTAGGTAATCGCCCCCTAAGGAGACTCAGGAATCAGTTCCTGGGTCTCTTTTTGTATGACGGGCATGTTATACATCTGTGGTGAAAGTCCACTCGGGGCGTAGTCACCGACGAACCCTATAGCGACTTGCAAGCTTCAATCGGCGACGATTGTGGGAGAGGAAGCAATAGCGAAATCGTGGCTTGACGAACAGGAATCAGATACCAAGGCGTATCAAGCGGACAAGTTGGCAAAAGGCAACAAAGTTCCCAAAGGTGACCGTAACCTTGATGCGTAAATCTGGCGAGTAAACGATGAAAGATGTATGGCTTATCCCGTGAGGTCTCGGCAGTCCTGTCAAGGATAGTAACAACGAATGCCGAGAAGTCAGCAGAGGCCGAAGTAGCCGACTTCGTGCAAGTCAAGGCGAAGGGCTGAATGGTTTGCAACATCAATAGAAGATGTATGTTCCGACACGAGTTACCGACAAGGTGCAATGGCAGAAACGTATATGATGCTACCACCATAGAGATAGGTACAATCAGTCGGCAGCAAAAAATCAAGAACGGTGGGAGGTGGCCTGAAAAGACACCTCTGAAAGCAAGCCAAACCGCCGTATGCCGAACGGCACGTACGGTGGTGTGAGAGGAAAGGGAGCGCAAGCTAAACGCTCACGTTCCCCGACCTACTCGATTTAGTACTACCTTTGCACTTATGAAATACTATATATCTGACATACCTAAAGCACAGGAATTAATATTACTGGCTAACTCTGCTTTTGTAAAACTGCAAAAGCAATAGCACTGTTAGATGCTGTTTATACTCACTCTATCTTAGTTAAGGCTTACCACCTTAACAAAGACTTTGAAACCTTATATAAGGCTAACAGCTGTTATGGCTTATATGCACTTGTGAGGATTCAGTTAGAGAATGTTTTAAATTTGTATGGCTGTTTGATTTGTGGCAATAGTGAGCAATTTATAAAACGTTTTCTGGCTAATAACAAGAATACCACAAACCAGATGAAAACAAAATCTAAGCAGCCACTTACACCCAGCTTAATTAAGGTTAAGCTGGGTGAATACTTAGATGAAGTGGAAACAATAAACAGGATATATCAAGAAGGTAACAACATAATACACCCTACTAATATAGCCTATGAACTTTCTGCTTCTTATAAAGACAGAAAATTAACGCTTAAAGGCTTTGATGTAGATTTGCTTACAGAGGAACAACGGAATAGCATATTAAAAGATATGATAATAGTAAATAACTACCTTATGGAAGTTATAGCTATTTATGTAAAGGCACAGGAAAGATTTAATGAATTTGCTGGTAATGCTGAAAGTGAGCCAGCACCACCAGAAGGAGTTGAAAAGTTTACTAAGTTTCTTAAAGATGTTTTTGAGCCTATAAATAAGGATTTACCTTCAGAGTAATTATTTTGCTGTTACATTATTAATTTTGAATCTTTTGTGTTAACTTTGCCACTTTGAAACAATAATCACAATAACTAAAAGACTACAATTATGAAGAAATTTTTAATTTTATTGTTCCTAATGGCTATAGGAACTAGTGTGTATGGTCAGGATAATACAACTGACAGAGGTTATATATATGGCAATACGTTTAATTTTTTGGAAACAATAGATGGAGTTTTATTTATTAGATATAAAACTAGTTCAAATAATTATCTAAAAACATTAGTAAAATTCCCTCAAAATAAGAATTTAACAACATACACTGTTCCAGACAAAGTACAAATTATAGCTAGAGGTGCTTTTCAAGGAAACAAGAATATACAAACTATAAGGATTCCTTCTTCGGTCATTTACATAGGGGATAATGCCTTTGATGGCTGTGAGAATCTTAAAACCATTGAAGTCTATAGCTCAGATTCAGCCATACAAGCAGTAGAAATGGATGAAAATACTGAGAAAAAAGAAATTGGAAGATACAATATCAATGGTGTAAAAGTTGAAGAAAAAGATGGTGGAATACAAATCATTCTATATAGTGATGGTTCAGCTGAAAAAGTACTAGAACAACCATAACAACCACTATCTACATAACAATAAAAACCCAGCCTAGTTAATTCTAAGCTGAAAAGAACTAGAGCAACTAATGAAATAACAAAAATATGAAAAAGATTTACTTTTTATTTTTGTGCCTATGTAGTAAATTTATAGCTTTTGCACAAAGGGGATTTAGACCAGAACTGGACTTACAAGAGCCTTACGATCCAGATGAGTATGCACCAACTGCTTTTGATCCTAGAGGTTTCACTTTTCTTTTAGTTATTATATTCATAATAATTCTTGTTTGGGTGATTAATTCTCAAAAAAAGAAGAGGAAATATAAAGCCAATAAGAGTTTTACAGCTTACAATTCAATGGATGAATATTACAGAAGTAATCAAATTGGAAATTATGAAAATCTTGGAGTTTGGATAGAGAAGGGTACTATTTGTACAAAAGTTAGAAAAACTTCTAGTGATTGGTGTTACGCAACTTTTGAAAGCTATCATTGGAATGAGTTACTCTGTAAATATGATAATCTAACAAGAATCTATGAGTAATAATTTAACCCAGCCTAGTTAATTCTAAGCTGGGTTTTGTTTTGTATGACGGGCATGTTATACATCTGTGGTGAAAGTCCACTCGGGGCGTAGTCACCGACGAACCCTATAGCGACTTGCAAGCTTCAATCGGCGACGATTGTGGGAGAGGAAGCAATAGCGAAATCGTGGCTTGACGAACAGGAATCAGATACCAAGGCGTATCAAGCGGACAAGTTGGCAAAAGGCAACAAAGTTCCCAAAGGTGACCGTAACCTTGATGCGTAAATCTGGCGAGTAAACGATGAAAGATGTATGGCTTATCCCGTGAGGTCTCGGCAGTCCTGTCAAGGATAGTAACAACGAATGCCGAGAAGTCAGCAGAGGCCGAAGTAGCCGACTTCGTGCAAGTCAAGGCGAAGGGCTGAATGGTTTGCAACATCAATAGAAGATGTATGTTCCGACACGAGTTACCGACAAGGTGCAATGGCAGAAACGTATATGATGCTACCACCATAGAGATAGGTACAATCAGTCGGCAGCAAAAAATCAAGAACGGTGGGAGGTGGCCTGAAAAGACACCTCTGAAAGCAAGCCAAACCGCCGTATGCCGAACGGCACGTACGGTGGTGTGAGAGGAAAGGGAGCGCAAGCTAAACGCTCACGTTCCCCGACCTACTCGATTGTTATGGCTGTCCTCCTCCATCTGTTGGCTCTTATCCTCGTCCCGTCTCCGAACAGAGCCCTGAGCCCCACCACGACAATGGTCTGCTACATGGGAAGGCGCAGGTAATCGCCCCCTAAGGAGACTCAGGAATCAGTTCTTGGGTCTCTTTTTTTGTCTCCATCGGTCATCTTCCCCCCTCCCTCCAGACCCCTAAGTGTAAAAATATATTTTTTTACAAAAAAATTGCTCAAAATTTTTTAAATTCACACACTTTTGTTAATTTTGCATCGTTAAGTTAATGGGATGAGTGAAATTAACATTTTGTCATCCTGTTTTAATGTGATAGATATAAATATTTATTTATATAGCTAATGAAGAAATCTACCATCTGGATACTGACTGTGGTCATGGCAGTTGCCGTGATTGGATTGCTTTTTGTCCAGATCATGTACATGGAGAACATGATAAGGATGCGCAACGAGCAGTTCCAGGAGATGGTGATGCGTAGTCTCTACAATGTTGTGAGCAACCTTGAGCGTGACGAAGCTAAATATTTCCTTGAGAAAGACCTTGATGAGGCCGAGATGTCGTTCATGCCATCCACACTTACTAAGCCTTCAAGTCAAGACTTCCCTGTGGGTAGTGTCAAATTAGACAGTACTGCTTCTTCGGTAAGGAAGAATGACAGTGCATTGGGAAGTTCCAAGTTGTCGCCTGGGTTGAACAAGACGGCCAATCGCCTGGAGATGCTCAAGCAGCAGTATGTCAACCAGAAGAGCCTTCTCAACGAGGTGGTGCTGAAAATTCTGTATCAGGCCAGCGACCGAACCATATCGGAACGTGCCGACTCATCGATGGTGCGTCATTATATCACGCAGGAACTGCAAAGCAACGGAGTTAACATGCCATTTGAATTTGCGGTGCAATTTCCTTCAGGTAGTTACGCCTATTCTACCGATGGCTATGATGCGAGCATCGAAGGAAAGAGCACGGTCTACCCTCAGCTTCTCTTCCCCAACGATCCTAATGGCAACAACTGCACGTTGAACGTCACCTTCCCTACCAAGAGTGAGTATATCTTCTCGTCAATCAAGTTCATGCTGCCGTCGTTTGCTTTCACATTCTTGCTCATGGCAGTGTTTATCTACACTATTATATTGGCTTTCAGACAGAAAAAACTGAGCGAGATAAAGAACGACTTCATCAACAACATGACACATGAGTTCAAGACTCCCATTTCGAGTATCTCGCTTGCGGCTCAGATGCTTAACGATCCAGCTGTTGCCAAGAGTCCTGTTCTGCTTCATCAGGCAGCAACGGTAATCAACGACGAGACCAAGAGGCTCAGGTTCCAGGTAGAGAAAGTGCTACAGATGTCGATGTTTGACCGCACGAGTGCCACAATGAAGCTACAGGAGGTCAATGTTGATGCTGTAATCGACAGTGTGGTAAATACCTACAAGCTCAAGGTGGAGAAATTTGGAGGCACGTTGACATCATCGCTCAACAGTGAAGATCCTATTGTCAACGTTGATGAGATGCACTTCACCAACGTCATCTTCAACCTTCTTGACAATGCAATCAAGTATCGTCGTGAGGATGTGAAACCACAACTCACAGTGAGTTGTTACAATCCTGACGACCGTCACATCACTATTACAGTGGAAGATAACGGCATAGGCATAAAGCGCGAAGACTTGAAGAAGATTTTCGAGAAGTTCTACCGCGTCTCTACCGGCAACCGTCACGACGTGAAGGGCTTTGGGCTGGGTCTTGCCTATGTGCACAAGATGATAACGCTCTTCGACGGCACTATCAAGGCCGAGAGCGAGGTGGGCAAGGGCTCCAAGTTCATCATCACTCTGCCTCTGATGAAATAACGATTTATTATCAACACTTACAATAGAAATTATTTATTACATTACCATTAAAAAATAAAAACACTATGGACGAAAAATTGCGTATTCTGTTATGCGAAGATGACGAGAATCTTGGCATGCTTTTAAGAGAGTATCTTCAAGCCAAGGGTTATAACGCCGACCTCTTTGCCGATGGTGAGAGCGGTTACAAGGCTTTCCTCAAGGGCAAGTATGACATCTGCGTTCTCGATATCATGATGCCCAAGAAAGACGGTTTCCAGCTGGCTCAGGAAATCCGCACTATAAACAGCGAGGTGCCAGTGATTTTCCTCACTGCCAAGGCTTTGAAAGAAGACATCCTCGAAGGCTTCAAGATTGGTGCCGATGACTATATCACCAAGCCATTCTCGATGGAGGAGCTCGTGATGCGCATCGATGCCATCATGCGCCGCGTCAAGGGCAAGAAAGGCAAGGAAATCACGATGTACAAGATTGGCAAGTTCACCTTCGACACTCAGAAGCAAGTGCTTATCATCGACGACATGTCGACCAAGCTCACCACCAAGGAGAGCGAGCTGCTGAGCTTGCTCTGCGCCCATGTCAATGAGATTCTTGAGCGCAACTTCGCTTTGAAGACCATCTGGATCGACGATAACTATTTCAATGCACGCAGCATGGATGTATACATCACCAAGCTTCGCAAGCATCTCAAGGCCGATCCATCGATCGAGATTATCAACATCCACGGCAAGGGCTACAAACTCATCGCTCCAGAGCCCGAGGAGAAGTAATTTGGAGGACTGAGTTTAGAGCGAGAGGGGAGAGTTCTCCTCTTGAAAACATCAATACACAAAAATGCGGCATTGCCCAAGTGGCGGTGTTGCATTTTTGTTAAATAATGCCTACCTTTGTGGGTTGATAAAAAGAATTTGAAAATGAAGTTTATTCTGAACTGTCTATACCGCATCTATCACTATTGCATCGCAGCGCCTATCTTGCTCGTGCTCACCATCATCACATGCATTATCACGATTGTGGGATGCCTGTTTGATAGTGACTATTGGGGCTATTACCCGGCCAAGTGGTGGGCGAGGGCGATGTGCTTCTTCTTTGGCGTGCGGGTAAAGGTTGAGAACCGAAACCTCATCGACCGCAAGAGCGCCTATGTCTTCGTGGCTAACCATCAGGGAGCCTACGACATATTCTCCATATACGGATACCTGGGGCACAATTTCAAGTGGATGATGCGCAAGGGTCTGCATAACTTCCCCCTCGTGGGATGGGCTTGTCACATGGCAGGGCACATCATGGTCGACAACCACTCGGCACGAGGCATCGTCAAGACTATGAACGACGCCAAGAAGCGACTCTCAAAAGGAATGTCCATTGTGGTTTTCCCCGAAGGTCGCCGCACCGATGACGGACAGATTCACCCTTTCAAGCACGGAGCATTCCGCCTCGCCAAGGAGTTTGGCCTGCCCATTGTGCCGATTACCATCAACGGCTCCTACAAAGTGATGTCGCGCACCATGTTCCACGTCGAGCCGGGAAAAATAACCTTAACAATCCATGATCCGATACCGCCAGAGCAATTTGGCGAAACCATCCAGGAACTCACCCAGAAAACTTATGACTCCATCGTCTCGTCACTGGATAACGCGAATTGAATGGTGGAAAGAATGGCTGCTCCTTGATTGTAGTTCATAGTTTTTTGTTGCGTTGTACAACGCAACAAACAAGATATGAAAAACGCACTCTTGTGAAGTGCGTTTTTTTGTTGATTGTGGAGGGTGTGGTTTATCTTGTGATTTGGATTGTTGTTGCTGTGTTGATGTCGTTGATGTTAATAGGGATGGCGAGAGTTGCGGTTGTTTTGTTGTAGTTCACTTTAACTTTCTTGCCGTTGACTTTCACGAGCGTGGGCTTCACTTCAAGTCCTGGAATCACGAGGCGGTATTCTTTTTTTGCAGGAGTTCCGTCGCCTTCACCCTTGATGGTGATGGTGCACGACTCGCCCTGTGGCACAGCAGCGAAGGTGATGAGGCGGTGACGTCCGATGGCAAGGGTGGTTGTGGAGTGCAGGTCGTCGTCGAAGAGGGTGTAGCTCGAGGGCTGGTCGCTTGGATAGTAGACGATGTCGAGTTTACTTGGGTTGTAGTCGCCCACGTTCTCCATCTTGTAGTTTGCCTGCGGGATGAAGGCTCCAGCTCGTGCGAAGATTGGAATCATCTCGAGTGGAGCGGGATAGGTAATGGTGGTATAGGCCTCATAGCGCTGTGCTGGGTTGTTGATGTCGACCCATGTGCCCTCGGGGAAGATGATTTCGCGGCTTGTGGCTCCCTGCTTCATCACTGGAGCTACCATCACGTCGTGTCCCCAGAGGTACTGGTCGCTAACGTTGTCGAAGCGGCTTATCATGTTGTCGCTCTCATAGAAGCCGAGTGGTCGCACCAGTGGCAGGCCCTGGCTTGCGTTCTCGAATGCGAGGGTGTAGTTATAGGGCAGCCAGCGGTAACGCTCGCGTATGATGCGCAATGGCAGGTCGCCAAATTCGGTGTAGTGATAAGGCTCGGCAATGCCCTGGGCATGGGTGCGGAGCACGGGCGAGAATAATCCTAACTCAAGCCAGCGGATGTAGAGCTCGCCGTCGCGATTCTTCTCGGGGTCGAGTGCAAAACCGCCCACATCGTGCGACATGTAGCCCAGTCCACTGAGTCCCGAGTTGAGCATGATGGTTACCTGTGGCTCAAAACCACCCCATGAGCGCGACACGTCGGTCGACCATGGGAACACCGAGTAGCGTTGCAGTCCAGCTGTGCCGGCACGCATCATGATCATGGGTCGGCGGTCGGGGTATTGCTCACGGAAGAGGTCGTAGATGATTCGGCTCCACTCGTTACCATAGAAATTGTGGTACTGCTCGGCGGTGAGACCGTTGTAGTGGCGAATAGCCTCGGGATGTACCTCGGGCTCACCCAGGTCACCCCACCAGCCGGTCACGCCCTCGTCGGTGAGGGAGCGGTAGCGGTTACGCAACCACAGTCGTGTGTCGGGGTTCGATACGTCAAACATGCCTCCCTGTCCCACCCAGATGGTGACAGTCTGCGTTGTGCCGGTGCTGTCGGTCTTGCAGAACATGCCCTTGGGGTTGAGTTCGTTGTAGTTGTCGATGGCTCGGCCGTTGGTGAGCACATAGGGTTGCGAGATGGTGACCACGTTCACACCTTTGTCCTTGAACCGTTGCAGCATGCCATGGTGGTCGGGCCACTGGTCCTTGTCCCACTCAAGGCGTCCCATGTCTTGCTCCTTGCCGTACCAGTAGAGATCGAAGACGATGCCATCGAGCGGATAGCCGGCAGTCTTGAGAGTGTCGACCACTCCCTCGCTCTCGCGCTGGTCGTGGTAGCCATATTTAGATGTGATATATCCCAGAGTCCACAGGGGTGGCAAGTCCTGGCGCCCTACAAGTGCTGTGAAATTCTTCACCACATTCTCCACACGGCCATGGCCGTCGATGATGTAGTAGGAGATGGGTTGTGGCGAGTTGCTCTTGTATTCGATGCCTTGATTGCCCAGTCGGAGGCTCGACTTGCAGAAGTCGTCGAAGAAGATGCCGTAGCCCTTAGATGAGATTACGAAAGGCATGGTGATGCCCATCTGCTTGATGCGCTTCTCTCCTGATGTGTAGCCGTAGTTCTGCTTGTTATAGTTGATGAGAGTGTCGCCTGCGAGGTTGAAAGAGTAGCCGCGTTCGCCGGCACCGTAGAACGACTCGTTGCCACGGTGCAATAACACCACCGTGCCATTGTCTCGGTCGCACAGGTCGGTGATATAGAGAGTGCTTCCGTTGCTCACACTCACGCACTTGAGCTGCTTGTCGAGCATCACACGCATGCCACTACCCGTGGTGAGCGTCGTTACATCGTTGCTCCTTTCGTTGACATTTACCGCCAGTCCTCCACAGCCGTTAAAGTTGTCTTGAGCAAGCGATTGCAGGCGTGTGCCATTCCATGAGAGTGGGGTGACATCAATTTTTACTATGTCATTAGAGATTGCTGTCACGGTAATAGTCTGCTGCCGTGCTTCGTCGATTATCGTCTCTTGAGCTCCAGCATTGATGGCCAAGAGTGCCAGCACAAGAAATGTAAAGATTCTGAGATGTTTCATATAGATTGTATTTTTGATGATTACGAAATAATTATCGCAAAAGTAGTAATAATATTTAATAATGTCATAATAAAAATGACATAAAAGTAATGGTGTGGCGCTAAAGCACGAGAAAAGTGGCGGCAGTTGGTTGGACTGCATGGGGCAAAAAGAATGGCGGACAACCTGAATCAGGTCGCCGCCATTGATAAGGTGGTTGTTTAGTGTTGATAATGTGCAACGATTGTGTCGTAATCACGAAGTTTTACTTCGAGATGTTGTCTTTTTCCAAGTTGGCTTTCACCGAGTCTTCGTAGTTCATGATCGGGCCGTTTTGGAGATCACTCTTCTTCTGGACTTTGTTGTCGATTTCTGTCTTGTTCTTTGCCTCGGTCTGATTGCTTTTTGCTTTTTGTCCAATTGTGAAGATGTTCATCATGAGCCAGACGCCCGCAAACATGGCTGCCAAGTATACAAATGGTCTCACCTTGACCCACATAGTGGGTTTTTCTTCCTCGGTGATTGTTACCTCAGGCAGCGACTCCATCAACTTGCTGTTGAAATCGTTGAAGTAATTATCAGGCACTTTAAATCCTGGATCCTTACCAAGCTTTTCTAATATTTTAGAATCTTCTTTTTTCATTACAACTTTTTGACTACAATAAATTAAAAAGGTTTAATCATTGTTCTCAAAAAATGTCTCAATTTTCTTCAATGCGTGATGATAGGACGCTTTGAGAGCTCCGACCGAGGTTCCGAGAATTTCGCTCATTTCTTCATATTTCATTTCGTCGTAGTAACGCATGTTGAAGACGAGTCGCTGCTTCTCGGGCAGGGTGGCAATGGCTTTTTGCAGCCTGATTTGTGCCTCGTCGCCGTCGAAATAGCGGTCGGCCTCAAGGCTGTTGACGAGGAAGGAGTCGTCATCGTCGAGTGAAATGTTGTTCTGCACTTTCTTCTTGTTGATAAAGGTTATTGACTCGTTGATGGCTATCTTGTATAGCCATGTAGAGAGTTTAGCGTCGCCACGGAAGTTGTCGATGTTGGTCCATGCCTTGATGAAGGTGTTCTGAAGCACATCGTTGGTGTCGTCATGGTCGATTACCATGCGGCGAATGTGCCAATAGAGCTGCTCGGAATAGTGCTCAATAACTTTTCCGAACGCAGTGCGGCAAGTGGCTTGCTGGTGCAGCTGATTGATTATCTCTTCTTCGTCGTATTTTAGTCGTGTTGCCATTCAGTTTTCTAAATACCGCTTCAAAGTTACAAAAAAGTTTTGAGTTATCGATTATTAGTTGGTAGTTTTTTTGTGTGAAGGGGGATTTGCGCGAGCGTGATTGTAAAAAAAACACCTGCGCAGTGGGGCGCAGGTGTTGTGATTGTGTTGTTCTGGATTGTTTCTTCGTGATTAGTTGGCGAAGGCTTTTCCAGCGAAAGTGCCAGTGTACTTGGTGTTGATGGTTACAGTTCCTGTGACAACTTGTCCGCTGCCAGTGACGTTGAGCTCAAGCTCGTTGAGGACGTAGCTGCCATCGGTAGAGCGCAGTCCGTTTTCGTCGCTGTAGGTAATCTTGTAGCCTGTGGCAGTAGCCTCGGCATGTAGTCCGCGGAATACAGCAGATTGAATGAGTCCACCATCCTCGTTGAGGGCGAATTTGCCCAAAGCAACGTTTGCGCTCATATCTTCGGGATTGATGCTGATGGCCATCTCGGCGTTGATGCTTTCCTTAGAATTACCTGTCTCGGAGTTAGTGAAGTTGTATTTCATATAGGGGTAGTACATCTGTGCGATGCTTATTACACGGTGGGTGCCATTGGCAATAAACTCAATGTAGAGGCATCCTGTCTCGGGACGGTAATAGCCGGTGAGGTTGGAGACGCCGGTGCCAGCGTTGGCAGCCGAGAATGTGTAGCACTGGTAGGTGTTGTTAGGATTGATGTCAGCATTCTGAACAGATACATTTATGGTTGTGCCGTTTTCCACTTGAACAGAGTAGGTGATTGACACTTTAGAGTCGAGAGCTCTCCAAGTCAATTCGATTGGGCTTATGGAAACCTTCTCGGACTGTGCTGAAGTAATGTTTACATAGTTGTTGAGAATTTGTCCTTGGATTTTGTAGACCTGCTGATCGTCGTCGCCTTTGTCGCTACAAGCCGAAAAGCTGAGCATGAGCAGCGCTAATGTAAGGATTGAAAATACTTTTTTCATAATAGTGTTATTGGTTTGTGAATAATGTCGATAAATAATAATGTGCCACAAAAGTAGCACATTATTTTATAATAGGAGTGATATTTAAACTAAATTAGTAAAATTATCGTTAATTGTTGACTGTTGTCAATGGATTGGGTTACTGGCAGGTCCCTCGTTCCACAGGTAGAGGTTGCTGTTGGGGGAAGTGCTGTAATGCTCTCCACCATGGGCGTTGAAGTAAATGGCGTGATATCCAATAGCAATGTTGAGCACACTTTTGAAGTTGGTTACCATGAGGGCGGGATAGGGTGTTGCTTGGTCGAGATTTTCGCCAGTGTAGTAGATAGGCACAATGTCGTCGCCAGTGAGTTTGATTACTGGATCGATGATATTCTCGTCAATGTCGTCAACATCAGTCAATTCAGAATAATTAAGAGTTGTGAATTCCACATCGAGATTTGGAATTGAGATTTTCTTCAGCACTGGGCTGGTGGCTCCGCCCACTTGGAACTGAACGTTGTAGATAAAGACTTCGGCCTTTTTGTTGGCGACATCAATCTTGTAGGTGTAGTATAGTTCTGAGGCAGCGCTGTAGTCATTGTCGGTAACAAGCGAGCTCACTGTGGAGTTGCACACTAACACGCGCCAAGTGCCATTGACGGTGTAGTCGAGCGAGTACACGTTGTTCTTCTTGTCGACGTAGCCTCTTACATTGGTGAGTTTGTATTTTGCGTTTTCTTCACCAGTCTCGGGGTCAAAGAACTTCACACTCTCGGCTTTGAAACGCACGAAGTTGTCGTCAAATGAACTGGCCTTGATGTCTTCCATGCGGAACGATACCTCGAAGGGCATGTGCGAGTCAAACTGCACGCCTTGTGCCAGCACGCTCACGGTAGCCTCATTTTTTGTGCGCTCGATGTTGAAGGTGTAGTCGGCTGTCTCAACATAGTTTGTGGTGTTGTCAGCTGCTTTAATTGTCCAGTTAATCAGATCTTTGCCCTGAACAGTCTCTTTTACTGGTTCTTCGTTAATGACGGGTTCGTCATCGGTGCACGAGGTGAATGGCAATGCCATTGCCACAAGTGCAAGTGATAATAAAAATTTCTTCATAATATATTTTTATTTAGTTAGATATTTATTCGCAATGTTGCTCCAAGCATTCTTCCACGGCCGCGCTGCAGGAACTCGTGGCTGATTGACACGAAGTAGAACGTGTTGTAGCGAGTTCCGGTGAGGTTCTGGCCCCACAGCTGCAGCGAGTAGTGCTTGCCGGCGAGGGTGATGCTGCTACCCAGCAGTGCGTAGAATGGCTGGCGCTGGGTGTTGGCCTCGTTCCAGTAAATCT
>CAMVKS010000068.1 GCA_947167995.1 uncultured Prevotellaceae bacterium | reverse complement strand
CTCAAACTCCGTAGAAAAACAATGTTGGTTATTTGATTACCTTCTCGGTGGTGCGGGAGCAGTCGGTGTAGGTGGAACACGCAGCCGTCAATCGCAACCTTGCCTGGGGTTTTGATGGCAAAGGTAATTATTCTCATTTATTTGAACAATAAAATCCAGCGTGAGCTGGCTTTGTGACGAACTCCGTTCGCAGCTTTGTGAGATTACCCTTCCCACGTCGTTGTAGTTTTCATCTTGCAAAGTTGCGCCTGGCGGTGTCACAAAGCCGCGCAAGCATGGTGTTATTTATTATCCAGTGGAATGGAGAAACGGCAAAATCCTTAAAAAGTGTTAAGAAATTTGGAGAAACGGGATGCTTTGTTATACCTTTGCAGTGTACCAGTTAAGTAGTACACTAATAAAGTCATTGTTTAACCATCAAAATATATCTGCATTATGCTATCTATCAACAATTTAACATTCAGTTACAACAAGCGTGTGGGAGATTTGTTTCATAATCTCTCGTTTGAGTTGAATGCAGGCAACGTTTACGGGTTGTTAGGAAAAAATGGTGCTGGCAAAACCACCCTTATTAATTTAATGTGTGGCCTGCTCACCCCTAAGAGTGGCAATGTTACACTCGACGACGTGAATGTGCGTGCCCGCCTTCCCAAGACCATGAGCGACCTCTTCCTCGTGCCCGAGGAATTTGATCTCCCCAATCTCACCTTAAAGCGCTATGTGAGTATCAATGCTCCGTTCTACCCCAATTTCTCGATGGACGACATGCAGCGCTACCTCGACATCTTCGATATGGGTGGCGACATTGATGTGAAACTTCACTCGCTGTCGATGGGACAAAAGAAGAAAGTGCTATTGGCATTCGCATTTGCCACCAACACCCGCGTACTCATTATGGATGAGCCCACCAATGGCCTTGACATCCCCAGCAAGAGCCAATTCCGCAAGTTAGTAACCACAGGCATGACCGACGACAAGATGATGCTCATCTCTACCCACCAGGTGCGTGACATCAGCGAGATTCTCGACCATGTGACAATCCTCGACCAGAGCAAAGTGCTGCTCAACGCTTCCATTGCCAACGTGATGAGCCACTTGGCATTCCGCCCAATGCGTGAAGGCGATCAGCCCCTCTTCACGCAGCCTAGTGTGATGGGATCGCTTGTGGTCGTTCCCAGCCAGCCCGACGAAGAGACAGCTGTTGACCTGGAGATGCTCTTCAATGCCACCCTTCAAAATCCCGATGCCATAACCCAAATGTTTAACGCCTAAAAAAAGAACACAACTATGAATACTGTAAGTCAAACTTTTAATTGGAATCGCTTCGTTACCGCACTCAAGAAAGAGGTGGTAGAAAATAGCCGAACACTGCTTTTCTCAATTATCGCCATTTATGGTATATTGGCATTAATAATGATTATAGGCAATATCACCCTTGGCGCCAACACCTCCAGACCAGAAACCATGCTACGCTACAACATAGTTTTTATGGTTTACGGCTTCGGCAGCATTATCGTGGCCTCTCTAGCATTCCGTGGCTTGAAAGACAAGAAAGGACGAACTGAATTTCTAACATCCCCGTCATCGACTCTTGAGAAATACTTGGTTAACGTTCTCATCTATGTGGTGGGATTTATCGTTGTCTTTCCAATATGTGCTCAGTTGGCCGATTTGACCCGAATCCTGGTTTTATGGCCTTGGAGCGATGGTGATGTGCCAGGCCCCATCAACTTTTTAAGCACATTTCATAATGTTGCACATCAGCAAGAATGGTGGAAATTAGATTCAAAGATTATTCTTGAAATATCTCTATGGTTGAGCATATTGGTTAGTCCGGCACTATATCTGCTAGGAAGTGTTCTATGGCCTAAACTATCGTTCCTCAAGACTTTTGCGGCAGTATATGTCATTGAGATTGTCTTTTTCATATTAGCAATGATTTGCATCTCAATATTCAGCGACATCCAGACGGCAGCAAAATGGATAAAAGGTTTAGGGCAAAACACCGTTATGCTCTGGTATATCGCATTGCTAGTCATTCAGTTGATTGTTTACTGGCCACTGTCGTGGTACCTGTTTAAGCGCAAAGATGTTGTTTCATTAAAATGGTGGAAATAAGTTATGAACTTCAAGGATAATAAAGCAATATATCTGCAAATTGCCGACAGCATTGGCGACCAGATTCTCTCGGGGGCTTTGACCACTGAGGGCAAGGTCCCCAGTGTGCGAGAGTTGGCGGCAGAGATTGAGGTAAACGCCAACACTGTGGCGCGAACCTATGAATACCTTCAGCAATGTGGCGTGATTTACACCAAGCGCGGACTGGGTTACTTTGTGTGCCCCGATGCCAAAGAAAAAATCGTCGCCATTCGACGTGAGCAACTCATGAAAGGTGAGATGGACTACTTCCTGCGACAACTCAAGGCTGTGGGCATTAAGCCTAATGAACTACAGGAAATTTATCAGGAATTTCTTAATCGATAACGCTTGTTAAGGTTTTTTTGGAAAAATATTTGAAACAAAATCTGTTTATTGTGCGTCTAATGTGCAAAAACAAATATTAAGAGCAAAATGAAAAAAGTTATTACCTTTTTATTGATGACAGCATGCACGGTCGCCGCTGTGGCGCAACAGTTGACCGTGCAATGCCAAGTGAATGACAGCGAGGGCGAAGGTGTGCCTTTTGCCACTATATTCATCTACAACAGCAACGACACTGCCACTGTGATCGACAGCAACGTGAGCGACGCTTTTGGAAAAGTAGTGATGAACCTCAAGAATCCCGGAAAATACTTGATGAAAATCAACTTCATCGGCATGACCGAAGCCAAACGGGATTTCGAAGTGACAAGCTCGGCACCAACGGCTCAATTGGGCACAATTGTGCTTGAGACCGAGTCAACCATGCTGAGCGAAGTGACAGTCACAGCCCAGCGCCAGCTCGTCAAGACCGAGATTGACCGCTTGTCCTACGACGTGCAGGCCGATGCCGACAGCCGCACCAGCAATGTGCTCGACATGCTCAAAAAGGTGCCCATGGTAACCGTCGACGGTCAGGACGAGATTCGTGTGAAGGGTACCACCTCGTTCAAGGTGTACCGCAACGGCCATCCCGATCCTGCCCTTGCCAGCATGAACATGAAAGAAATCCTCAAGGTGATTCCCGCATCAATGATTAAGAAGATTGAGGTGATTACCGACCCTGGTGCAAAATATGACGCCGAGGGCACAAGCGCAATCCTCAACATCGTGATGGCCGACGGCGACGCTGGAACAATGAATGGCGTCACTGGAACCATGGGCATGGGGGTTGACCAAACGGGAAGTCTTGACGGCAATGCCAACATCACCGCCCAGATGGGTAAGGTGGTGACCTCTCTCAACTATGGCTACCGCCATCAGAACAGCCACAGCGGCCATTACATGGTCGAGAGCGAGCACACCTATGCCAACTCAGGCAACACATTATATAACGACAATGACTCGCGAGCCAACGTGAACGTGCACTATGGCGAACTCAGCGCCAGCTGGGAGCCCGACACCACCAATCTTGTGTCGATGTCGTTTGGCGGCTTCTACTACGACTACAACGGCAATGGCGTGAATCACAACCGCATGACCGACCGTGATGGCAACATCCTGTACCGTTACACAACCAATGGCCACACTCCCAAGACCGAGTACTACGACCTGCACGGACGTCTTGACTATCAGCACAAGACTCACCATCCCGGCGAGATGCTCACTCTGAGCTACATGCTCTCGACAACCCACTCAGGCAACAAAACCATCTCAACTCTTAGCGACATGCTCAACTGCCCATTCCCCTACACAGGACAGTCGTCTAACACCAAGGAGAACTTCGTGGAGCACACTTTCCAGTTTGACTGGACGCGTCCCTTTGCACAGTATCACAAGTTTGAGGCAGGTGTCAAGTACATCAACCGCTTGAACAAGAGCGACGCGGCATTTGAGTTCACAGGTGCGCCCTATATGAACAACACCACCCTGTTCAATCACCGTACCCACGTGGCTGCTGCCTATGTGAGCCACACCTTCAGCCGTGGCAACTGGACCACTCGTGAGGGACTGCGCTATGAGTACAGCCGCTTGAACGCCGAGTTTCCCGATGGCAAGCAGGCAAACTACCACCGCAACCTCAACGACCTGGTGCCCGACCTGAGCATTGAATATAAGTTTGACTGGGCTCACAGCCTCAAACTCAACTACAGCACCAGCATTCAGCGTCCTGCCATCAGCTATCTGAATCCTGCCATCGAGGAGGGTCCAACATCACGCTCCTTTGGTAATCCCAACCTTAGCAGTTCGCGACAGCACTCTATCGCTCTCACCTACATGCAGCTTGGAGCAAAGCTCACCTTCAGCGTGAGCCCAAGCATCTCGTTCAGCACCAACCAGATTACTGGGGTGCAATATACCGAGGGCGATATCTTCGTCTCAACCTATGAGAACACCCTCAAGACTCGCAGCATTGGGCTGAATGGCTTCATGCAGTGGACAATAGGTCCAAAGACCAGCTTTGTATTCAACGGCAACGTGTCGCACAACCGCTACAAGAGCGACGAGTTGAACCTTGAGAACAAGCGATGGAACTCGTTCTTCTATGCTCAAGTCACACAACAACTGCCATGGAAGCTGCGCCTTACAGCCAGCGCTGGCGAGTGGAGCGGTGGCATCAACGGCCTCTATGGCTACAGCAGTGGCAACTGGTTCTACAACCTGGGCTTGCAGCGCTCCTTCCTCAAGGAGGACCGCCTCACAGTGCGCTTAAACGCCCGCAACTTCCTTGGCGGGAAGTACTCCTCGGTCAAGAGCTATACCACTCAGGGCGATTACACCGGATGGGACAAGTCGTGCTTCCAGATGCGTGGCTTCAATATCAGCATAAGCTACCGCTTCGGCTCGCTCAAGGCTCGCGTTAAGCACACCGACAAGACCATCGAGAACACCGACGTGGTGGGAGGCATCCAGCAGGGCGGTGGCCAAGGTGGCGGTCAGCAAGGTGGCCAGCAAATGGGCAACTAACCGTTTTTTCAGGCTTCACATAATTGCAAATGGGTGAGTCACAAAAAAAACGACTCACCCACTTTTGTCTAATATATTCTTTAATTCACCAGCCGCACCAGCGACTTCATTTAAAACTTAATACTTACAACTTAACACGTTATTTAAGTCGATTGTCATGCCCTCGTTGCCCAGGATGGTCTCAGGAAACACTTCCTGTGCCTGGTTCAAGAGGTCAGTCTCATCATTGTAGCGGTTGCTGTAGTGACCCAGGATGAGGCGTTTCACGCCAGCTTCGCGCGCCACCATTGCCGCTTGGCGGGCAGTGCTGTGAAAGCGTTTGACAGCGTTTTTCATGTTCTCGTCGCCATAGGTTGACTCGTGATACATCCAGTCCACTCCCTCAACGGCGTTTATCACACGCTTGCTATACTTGGTGTCGCTGCAGTAGGCATAGGATATTGAAGGGTGGGCACTGGTTGTGAGCTCGCTATTGGGGATGACCACGCCACTTGGAGTCACGAAGTCAAGGCCCTGTCGCAGACTGTTCATGAAATGCGTGGGCACACCGTGTTCCTGACAAGCTTGTGAGTTGATGTGCCGCAACTTGGGCTTCTCGCTGAACAGGAAACCAACGCATGGCACGCGGTGAGCCAGGGGAAAGGTGCTCACCGTGATGGCATCATCTTCATAAATAACGGCCTTGCGAGTCCCAATGATGTTGAACTTCAACTCGAAGGGCCGCTCACGGCAAAAGAAGTCGAGCATGCGCCCAAACTGCTCGGCACCTTCTTTGAAGATGTGCACGGTCACTGTGCCGCCCTTGCCTTGCAGAGCCATTGTCGAGAGCAAGCCTGGCAACCCAAAGCAGTGGTCGCCGTGAAGGTGGCTTATGAAAATATTATTCAATCGCGAGAACTTGAGCTTCATGCGGCGCATCTCGAGTTGCGCACCCTCGCCGCAGTCTATCATCATCAGGTGCCCACGCACGTTAAGTACTTGACACGAGGGCAAGTGCCTGAGTGTGGATGTGGCCGAGCCGCAGCCCAATATGTTAAGGTCTAATTCGGTCATTGTTTCTGGTAGTTTATCTTTTGCGCCACTAAATTACTATTTTTTATTCTTTCATCGGCTATATTAATGCGATTTCTACCCATAATGGCGACAAATTTGTACATCGCAGCAAAAAAAATGTTAAAAATCATATTCTTTTTTCCACATTTCTTGCAAATAATAGTTGCGGGGCATATATTTGCAATAAGTTTTTTCATAGGATTAGATTTTTAAGGTTTACTTTATGCGGCTGTTGAGAAACACCTGCATAATTTTTTTATGCCGCTTGCACACGGCACCAGTGATGAGCTGCTTTAGAAACTTGAAGATATATTTTTTTGTGTGGCACAAAAGAAGTGTTATAATTGCTTTTTAGATGGATTCTCTGTACCTTTGCGCAAGAATTACTTTTTTGATGGGTGCGACAGGTTACTGAATCCACCTTTTACTGCTAAACAATAATCTAAAGTTATGAAACGACTTCTCAACTTCATGCTGGCTTGTGTGCTGGCTTGCGCTGCCTGGGCAGCGGGTAATGACACCTACACTGTGATTGTCTCTTGCGACGGACTCCGTTGGGACTATGCCGAGTGCTACGACATGCCATTCTTTGACCGCCTGGCCAAGGAGGGCGTGAAAGCTGTGATGCAACCTTCGTTCCCTACAAAGACATTCCCTAATCACTACACTCTCGCGACGGGGCTATACCCCGACAACCACGGCATTATCGCCAACACTTTCCGAATCGATGGAACCGACAAGAAATACAGCATCGGCAGTGACGTAGCGCGAGAGGGCAAGTATTACGGTGGAGACCCCATATGGCTCACAGCGCAGAGACAAGGCGTGAAAACTGCTACCGTATATTGGGTGGGAAGCGATGTGAAAATCAACGGAGGCTACCCCACCTACTGGCAAGATTATGGCAAGAAACCTTTGCTCAAGCCTGCCGAACGCGTGAACAAGGTCATCGAGTTGCTCAATATGCCCGAGGACAAGCGACCTCACCTGGTGATGTGCTACTTTGAGGAGCCCGACCACTCGGGACACAGCTATGGACCCATCAGCAAGAAGACACGCAAGAGCATCGAAAACCTCGATTCACTGCTCTGGACCATGTGGGCAAGACTCAAGGCACTGCCCGAGATTGGCGACAAGGTGAACCTCATCATCACCGGCGACCACGGCATGGCATGGCTCAGCGACCTGAGAGTGGTGCGCAGCGACAACTACATCAAGCAAGAATGGATCAAGCATTTCGACGGCGACAGCCCTGCTCTGATCTATGTGACAAAACCCGAGTATGCCGACTCTATTGTCAACGCCCTACAAGGAGTCGACCACATCCGAGCATGGAAGAAAGGTGAGCTACCCGAGTATCTGCACTATGGAAACAACAAAAACATGGGCGATGTGGTCGTAGTCCCCGACATGGGATGGGTGTTCCGTAACAACACCAAGGTCAATGGCGGCACTCACGGATGGGACCCTACTTACAGCGACATGCTCGTGGGCTTCAGAGCCATTGGTCCCGACTTCAAAGTGGGATATGTGCGACCTGGCACTTTCCAGAACGTGTGCATCTACCCCTTGCTTGCCCACTTGCTCGGCATCACACCGTCACCTTGTGATGGAAGCCTTCAGGAAGTGAGCGACATGCTCAAGGTGGCACCACCACTGTTTTAGGCATTTTTTTAAGGTAACAGAGTTCACCACTCAAAGTCTACGGAGTCTTGGAGTCCAAGGAGTTTTTATTTTTCAACTCCATTACTCCAAGACTCTGTAGATTCATGACAGTAGAATACTGTAAAAAAAAATCTCATTCGAGCCGGAAATATGTTTTTTTGTATATCTTTGTATTTTAATTAATAACATCTCATCACCATGAAACGATTTATACTCATCCTGTCATTACTTCTAACTATAGTTGAGGCGTGGGCATGCACTGCTGTTATCGCTTCGGGAAAAGTCACTGCCGACGGGCGTCCGTTCATCTTCAAGAATCGAGATGCCAGCGACGGAACTAACAACTCTCTGTTAATGCTCCAAGGCACCAAATTTCAATATGTGGGTGTGGTCAACTACTCCACTTCGTCAAGCCCAGCAAGCATCTGGTACGGGCACAACGAGGCGGGATTTGCCATCCTCAACACCTTGTCCTACTACTTCAACAGCCCCACTTCAAAGGCCAACACCAGTGCCGGAGCACTGATGAAGAAAGCATTAGGACAATGTGCCACCGTCGATGAATTTGAGACACTGCTACAGCAGACTCAGGCGCAGTCCACACCGGTCACACTGAGCACTAATTTTGCCGTGATGGACTCGTTAGGAAATGTGGCATTCTTCGAGACAAGCAACACAAGCTACACAAAGTTTGATGCCAACGATGAGACCATCGCACCCAATGGCTACCTGGTGCGCACCAACTACTCCTTCACCAGCCCCTACTATGACGTCACCAACCATGTGGGAGAGCAACGCTACAAAGCCGCTTGCAAATACCTCGAAGACACCTTCGACGACGGCAAGATCGATGCACTGCAGCTTGCACACGAGTTGCCACGATATCTCTACCATGGCGAGCGGGAGGTGAACCTCTGGGACGACATCCCCAACGATATCGACGATGTGACCAACACCTACTTTAGCAACTTCATACCACGATACACCAGTGCCTCGGCAGCACTCATGCAAGGCATTCTCGAGGGAGAGAACCCCGCCAACACCGTGAGCTGGATAGCCATAGGATGGCCTTGTGGCTCATTCACCGTGCCCATTGTCATCAGGCCGTCGAAAGTACTGCCCGCAGTAGTGAAACGCGCCAATGGCACCCACAAGAGCGAGATGTGTACCAATGCCCTGGAATTGAAAAACAGAGTATTCACCATCTACCACGACGGCACACAAAGCACCGACAGCATCGACCTCGCAAAACTCATAAACAAGGAAGAAACCGGAATCTTGCAGAAGGTGATGGCTGCCGACGCACAAGTGGGCGAATTAGGCACCACGTTGATCAACCAGCTCAGGGAAGGCACAGCTGGCGACACCGAGGTTGCAGCATTCTACAACTGGGTCGACGACTTCTGGCGAGAGTTCTTCAACGAAGCCACCTCGGCAATAAGCACCATCAACGTAGACAGCTACAACGACTACAACTACTACTCTATCGACGGCATCTGCTACCCAACGAAACCCACCTCACCAGGCATATACATCAACAACAACCACAAGGTGCTCATCAAGTGAGCAATATCTAAACGCAACATGAATCCGTATAACCTGCGGAAGTGGTCAAAAAAACGAAATTTCCGCAGGTTATAAGTTGTTTGTACCTAAATTTGATTTGTTTTCTTTAACTATTCAGGGGGGGTGGTTAAGAAATGTTAAAAATCTAAATAATTCTGCAGAATTTTGTGTTATTTTGTGTTTATTTGTAAAAATATCTCCATAAATTGCTAATTATTATTGTAATGAAAAAGTATTTACTCTCTCTAATTACCTTATTAGCGTGTGTGGCACTGTTTACATCATGTGAAGATGATATCGGTAAACGCCAAGCAGTGTTTAACGCCACGATGCCCGCTGATGACTTGTCGTCCTTGCGGCCAGGCAGCATTATCAATGGTGTGCCAGCGGCTGACGGTTTCAATCTTAATGCCAGGTGGAGAGACGGCGACAAGATACAGATTTTTGTCCGTCAAGACGGCAGGGTGTATCAGGTTGAGAATCCAGCCGTTGTCTCTGGTATTGGCAGCGACGGCAAGACATGCTCATTCGAGCTGGTGCTGCCCAAGTCGGTCAAGCCCGATCGTGACTATGACATTATAGGTGTGACGGGGGTGGAAGCCTATATCGATGGCGAGGATGTGATTGCCTCGTGTGAGCTGAAGCGAGTGGGCATTGACAGCGACGACGCACCATTCCTGCCTATGTGGTTCACAGCCAAGAAAGGCAGCAATCAAGCAAAGTTCCGTCACCTGTGTGCCTATGAGATTCTTTATGTGAACAACAACTCCAACTCGAGCATCAAGTTCAAGCACGCTGGCTTCAATGTTATAACTCCATGGTACAAGCATAGTGATAAAGTGGTGCTCACTAATAGCTCGAGATACGAGACCGTAAACGATAGCCAAACCGATGCCGAGAGCAATGAAATAACGATAGCAGCTGGGGAAACTGGCACGATAGTGTCATGGTATATTCCAAAGTTTGTTGTAACTGATGAGACGACCGAAGCTACAATCAACAATGCCAAACTTAAGGCCGTTGTAAATGGCGCAGCTGTAACCACTATCGACCCAATAATATCACATAAAAATATCGCTCGTGGGAACGCCTATTACATGCAAGTCACTTGGGATGGCTCACACTTATTCTATCCGAATGACTTATGTCCCGATTCAAATCATCCGCACATGATAGACCTAGGGCTACCATCGGGAACAAAATGGGCATGCTGCAATGTGGGAGCCAACAGTCCGGTGGAATGTGGAGGCTATTTTGCTTGGGGAGAAACCACTACCAAGACATCCTTTAAAGAATATAATTACAAGTGGTACAATGAAAACAGGAATAGAATCACGAAGTATTGCGGTAACAGTGATTATGGCACTGTCGACGACAGAACAGAACTTGAGCCAGAAGATGATGCAGCATACGTGAATTGGGGTCCAGAGTGGCGTATGCCATATTTGGGTCATCTTTATGAGTTGATGCGCAACTGCACAAATGAGTGGACTACAGTTAATGGCATGGGTGGTTTTCTTTTCAAGAGCAAAATAAACGGCAATGCAATCTTCATCCCAGCTGCTGGGTGGATCTATAATGGGGTCCAAGGATTGGAGACTGATGGAACCTATTGGTGTCGTGATTATTACTATGATAAGAGGCCTGACCTTGCTTTTGCCCTAGGCTTCCGTAAAATGGCCAATCTCACACCGAGCTATTACGCTCGTCATAATGGTGCGAGCGTTCGTCCTGTGCATGTCGGACAAGAGTAGATTCATCAAAGAGACGACCTATTGAAGACAATACCACAATATAAAAACACCGCAAGAAAAAGAACTCTTGCGGTGTTTTTTTAATGTTGTCTCGCCACCATGCCATCCACTACCTTTGCGCGCCCACGTACATTATCAAAAAGTATAACCATGAAACCAAGAAAACAAAATATAATTTTTTTTTAGCAAGAAGAGGCAAAACAACAGTTGTTTTGTTTGTTATTCAGTTGTTCTTGTTGTTTGACAAAACTGAGTCAGGTGATTCCACTGATTCCACTGATTCCATGTTTCAAATTTCCGGCGCAAGCCGGCAAAATTGTGCATTGTGAATTATGCATTATGCAGTGATCAAAGCGTTAGCCCTTATGCCAACTTATGTTCTTCTGTCTAAAATACAAGCCTCAAGGCAAACTGATTCCATACAAAAAAATTAAAGCACCCATAAAGAGTGCTTTAATTAAATCATATCACACCAAGAGTATTACTTACTATTTACTCCAAGCAGGATGTTATATACCACAGTGATATCTACTGCAGTGATGTCGCCGTCACCGTTTTGGTCACCGTTGACCATGCCCTCGGTGATGCCATTGAGGAGGTAGTTGTAGAGGATTGTGATATCTACAGTGTTCACCTCGCCGTCGCCGTTCACATCGCCAGGAACAACATCGGCTCCACCGGCAAGGGTGGTAACTTGTATCATGTTGGACCAACTGCTGGCCATCGAGCCGTAGAGAGCCATCACATCATAGTTGTAGGTAGTCTCGGGCAACAATCCAGTCACACGATATTGATTGCCGCTAATGCCATTTATCATGATGGGGTCTCCAACCAAGCCGGTGTCGGTGAGGTCCACGTTATAGATTTCAACACCAGTGATTACCACGCGCTTCTTCTTGACGTTAGTGGCAAACCTGATCTTCTGTCCTGCAGCTTGAGCGCAGTCGAGTGTCACGATATAGCTTCCCTCGTTGCTTGAGGGAACGATAATAGTGTCGGCGCTCGTGCCGCAGCTCACAACGAGCGGACAATCCACATCGGTGTCGTAGGCACGAGCGGTGAACTTAACGCTCACCTTGCCAGCGCTGCTTGTGAGGTCAACAGCCGGAGTTTGCAGCACACCATTGTAGCTTGTAGCTCCCAAGCGGATGCCGCCCACAGCTTGATAAACATAGGAAGCCGACCAACCAGCATTGTCGGTGTAGTTGTTGACAGTGTTGGCAATATTAGTGGAGTTTTCATTTACACACTTAGCAAATGTCTCGGTAAAGAACGGACTTGCGTTTACAGCAGGCATGATGCGCAAGGTGTAGCCAGTAGCGAAGGGGCATGGCTCCCAGTTGGCAGTGAAGCTTGTAGAGCCTATGCCAGTAGCGTCGGTAGCATGTGGTGCCATGTTGTTGACGGTGGCAGAGCCAGTGAGAGCCACAGTCACATTCTCGGCTCCTGGACTGCTGATTGTGATGTTGCCGTTGTGAGTGCCAGCAGCTGTGGGTGCATAGGTCACTGTCACGGTAACATAGCTGTTATCTTGGTAGGTGGCTGCAGGAATAGTAGCTGGACTCACAGTGAACATCTGGTTGTCGCTTGTGAGAGTAACATCGCCTGTGATAAACTCTCCGTAGAGCCTGAATGTCTTGTTGGCTGTACCACCAGCGAAGGCTGTAAAGTCGAGCGACTGGTAGCTTGCGCTCAGGGCTGGAGTCTTGGGCTGTGCAGTTCCATTCACCGTTATTGAAACCTGCTGGGCACCTGTGCTGTTGAGGTTGATGGTTGCCGATGATGTGCCTGCTGCAGTGGGGACAAACTTGATGGTTAGTGTTGTTCCCGCCATTATCTCGGCATTGGTGAAGCTTGTGGGCTCTACGCTATAGACGCTTGGACCAACTACATTCACACTAACGCCTTGAGTGAGATTGCGGCCTTCAAGATTCACTGTAGCGGTGATGGTATCGCCCACATAACCATTCATGTTGACCTCGGTCTTGCTGGCAATGATTCTTGGCATAGCGGCCTGCTGCAAGATGT
>CAMVKS010000067.1 GCA_947167995.1 uncultured Prevotellaceae bacterium | reverse complement strand
AAGGTTTTTAGATGGAACTGTTTAAGCCTGAATTTGGCCTGGTGTTCTGGATGTTTCTGGCATTCGCTTGCCTCTATTTCATCCTGGCAAAATGGGCTTGGCCTTTTATCATCAAGAGCATGGATGATCGTGCCACCTTGATTGATAAAGGTGTGGCTTATGCACAAGAGGCGAAGTCGAAACTCGACAATGCAAAGGCCGAGGCCGATGCACTCGTCGCCGACGCACGCAAGCAACAGGCTGACATACTGCGCGACGCAGCCAAGATGAAAACCGAAATCATCGAGCAGGCCAAGGCCGAGGCTGCCGTCGAGGCTAAGAAGGTGACCGATGCCGCTCAAGTGTCGATTGAACAGTCACGCAAGGAAAGTGAGCATCAGTTGCGCCAGGATGTGGGTGCCTATGCACTTGAGATCGCCGAGCAGGTAATTCGCCGCAATATGAGCGACGATCAAGCTCAGCGAGACCTGGTGAAGAAACTACTTACTGAGGTTGAATCAAGAAATTAATAACCACAATGAACGACGGACTCATACCAAACCGATATGCTAAAGCGCTTTTCAAGCTCTCAAGCGAGAACGGCGACACTGCTCAAGTCTACAAAGAGATGAAGCAGCTCGATGTCGCCTATGGTGCCGAAGCAGGTTTGAAAAAAGCTGTTAACAATCCTTTCTTGCCCGTAGGCGATAAGCTGAAGTTGCTTTGCGCCGCTTCGGGTTCTCCGATCGACGGCACTTCGTCAAAGTTCATGGAGCTGGTTATCAAGAACAACCGAATCGACTTCATGCGATCCATAGCTCTTGCTTTCATGAAGCAATATCGTGAGCTTAACGGTATCGCTAAAGTCGAAGTCGTCACTGCCACAGCAATGGGTGATGACGAGATTAATGCTATTCTCGATGTTGTTAAATCACAGCTGGGCGGCAAAACAATAGAGCTGAGCAAGAGTGTCAATCCCGAGCTCATTGGCGGCTTTACTGTTACGGTCGACACACAAGTGCTTGACGCATCGGTGAAAAGTCAATTAGAAAAATTGCGTTTAAAACTCCTAAGTTAAAAAGAGTGAGATGATAAACCCAAGTGAAATATCTGACATACTGAAACAGCAACTCAGCGAATTGCAGAGCAAGGTGTCGTTTGAGGAAGTGGGTACTGTGCTTGAGGTTGGTGATGGCGTTGCCCATGTCTACGGTCTGGAAAACGTTGAAGCCAATGAGCTTGTTGAGTTTGAGAATGGAGTTACTGGCGTTGCTATGAACCTTGAGGAAAGTAACGTGGGTGTGATTCTGATGGATAAAGTCGACAGCGTTGCCGAAGGCATGAAAGTGCGTCGTACTGGGCAAATCGCCTCCATTCCAGTTGGAGAGGGGCTTTTGGGACGTGTTATAAACGTTCTTGGTGAGCCTCTTGATGGAAAAGGACCGATTGAAGGCGAACTCGTGCGACTACCTCTCGAGCGCAAGGCTCCTGGTGTGATTTTCCGTCAGCCAGTGAATCAGCCATTGCAAACCGGCCTCAAAGCTATTGACTCGATGATTCCCATCGGTCGCGGTCAGCGTGAGCTCATCATTGGTGACCGCCAGATTGGCAAGACCGCTATTGCTGTTGATACTATAATCAACCAGAAAGAAGGCTACGAAACAGGAAAGCCTGTCTATTGCATCTATGTGGCTATAGGTCAAAAAGCATCGACAGTTGCCGCTTTAGTAAACCAGCTCAACCAGCATGGCGCTATGCCTTATAGCGTAGTGATCGCTGCCACAGCCGCCGATTCGGCTTCAATGCGTTATTATGCACCATTTGCTGGTGCCGCAATAGGCGAGTATTTCCGTGACACTGGTCGTGATGCGCTTGTTGTGTATGACGACTTGTCGAAGCAGGCTGTAGCTTATCGCGAGATTTCGCTCATCCTCAAGCGCCCATCAGGACGTGAGGCCTATCCTGGTGACATCTTCTATTTGCATAGCCGTCTCCTTGAACGTGCTGCAAAGATTAATGAGAACCAGAAGGTGGCTGAAGCCATGAACGACCTTCCCGAAGTTCTCAAGGGAAAAGTTAAAGGTGGAGGTTCTCTTACAGCGTTGCCCATTATTGAGACACAGGCAGGTGACGTAAGTGCCTATATTCCTACCAATGTGATTTCTATTACCGATGGCCAAATCTACCTTGAGACGGCATTGTTCAACAATGGTATTCGTCCGGCGGTAAATGTGGGTATTTCGGTATCGCGTGTTGGTGGCAATGCCCAAATCAAGGCAATGAAAAAGGTTGCTGGCACTCTCAAGATTGCGCAGGCACAGTTCCGCGAATTGGAATCATTCACCAAGTTTGGTGGTGATATAGATCCAGTTACCGCACGCACTATCGACACTGGCCGCAAGAACGAGCGACTGCTTGTTCAACCACAATACAAGCCTGTTCCTGTTGAGGAACAAATCGCAGTGATTTATTGTGGCGTCAATGGCCTGCTTGAGAACGTGCCTATGGATAAGGTTCCAGAATTTGAGCAGTTGCTCATCCAGTATTTGCATGCCAAACATCAAGCCGATGTACTTGATGTGTTGAAGAGCGGCAAGATTGATGATGACGTGATGGCAAAACTCAAAGACGCTGCTGCTGAAATTTCGGGTAAGTATAAAGCTTAATAATTTGTTGATTTAAAGGTATAGCTTTTAATGGCAACACTTCGAGAACTTAAAGGACGCATCGGCTCGGTTGCTTCTACCGAGAAGACAACAAGCGCGATGAAAATGATTTCGTCGGCTAAGATGCACAAGGCTACTGGGCAGTTGCAGCGCCTCAAGCCCTATCGTGGGATGGTGCGTGACGTACTCAGCCACCTGCTCGTGACCGATCAGGAATTTGCTTCGCCTCTGATTGAGGTGCGCGAAGTGAGATCCATTGCGATTGTTATCTATGGCAGCGACGACGGCTTGTGCGGTGCGTTCAATATTAACATCTTCAAGAAACTGCTCGAGGCAATTGACACACTGCGCAAGCAATATGGGAACACTTTGGACATCACTGTTATACCAGTGGGAAAGAAGATGTCCAAGGCAGTTCACAAAATCGAGTCAAAGAGCATCAAAGTGGAAGATGTCCCTTACATGAACACACGCAGCACTATGGAGCAACTCACCGATTTCACCGAGTTGTTGCGAAGCCGCTTCGTTGACCATGTATATGACCGTGTTGATGTTGCCTACATGCAGTATAAAAGCTCAAGTCGACAACTCATGACACAAGAGCAACTGTTGCCATTGAGCGCCAAGGCTCTTGCTCAAGATGTTGACCCTCGTGCAGCTGCAAGTCCTTGCATCTTCGAGCCCGATGCCAATAGCATCTTCAACAGTGTTCTGCCACTGCACTTGCGAGCAACAATGCAGGAGGTGTTTGTGTCAAGCACTGCTTCGGAGCAAGCCTCTCGTGTCATGGCGATGCAGACTGCCAGCGACAATGCCGCCGAGCTTCTCGAGGAGCTTAACCTGGAATACAACAAACTACGTCAGCAAAGTATCACTACCGAGCTGCTCGACATAGTGGGCGGCCAGGTGGAACGATAGATAGATAATAAGATGCCAATGGCGACCGATTGTTTATGCCTGTCGGCGCCGAGGCACATCAACGTTTTTAAAAGGCATAAAGTAGTTATTAGAGTGTTGCATTTGCACAGCACCGAATAAACATTATTATATGAACATCAAGGAGTATTTCTCTTCATTATTTAAAGGGACTCACAGCCTTATCAAAGGTATGGAGGTGACAGGAAAAGAGCTCTTTACCAAGAAAGTCACTGAGCAATATCCCGAGAATAGGGCAGAGCTGAAAATCCCCGAGAGATTTAGAGCCACGTTGCAGTTCATCTATGACGACGAGGGTTACCACAAGTGTATCGCCTGCAAGACCTGCGAGCGAAACTGCCCTAATGGAACCATTCAAATTATTACCCGCATGGTTGACCTGCCTAATGGCAAGAAGAAGGCCAAGCTTGACAAGTACATGTATGACTTGGGTAGCTGCACCTTCTGTGGACTTTGTGTGAGCACTTGTCCAACCGATGCCATTGAGTTCTCCAACGACTTTGAACAGGCGGTGTTCCGTCGTGAGGCGCTTCTAAAGCAGCTCAACTATCTGCCCGAGAAGGATAAACCTGCTCCGGCACCAAAAGCCGCGCCAGCCCCAAGAGCTGAAGCAACGGTAAAGATTGAGTCTAAAGAAGATGCAACTAAGTCTGAGACAGCCGCCCAGGAGCCCAAAGCAGAGGAACCCAAGGATGTTCAACCTAATGTAGAACAAAAAGAATCAGAATAATATGGAGTCACTCGGAAATGTAATCATGTATGTTATAATTGCTTTGACAATTATAGTGTTTTCGGTGCTTGCAGTGACGACAAAGAAGATTTTGCGCTCGGCAACCTATCTGCTGTTTGTGCTTCTCGCAACAGCGGCCATCTATTTCCAGATGGATTATGAGTTCCTGGGAGCAACGCAAATTGCCGTCTATGCAGGTGGTATCGTAGTCTTGTTTGTGTTTGCTATCATGCTTACACACAAACCAGGAGAAGACGCCGCACCTCTCACTTCTCACAAGCGAATACTTGGACTGGTAGCTTGTGGATCAGGTGTTGTATTGTGTGGCGTGGCTTTGTTTGGTTATGCAAAGTTCTGTGGTCAGTCTCTTACCGAGATGGGCGATTTCACTATCGACAAATTGGGAGAGATGCTGCTCAGTACCGACAAGTTTGGATATCTACTGCCATTTGAGGCTGTGAGTGTTTTGTTGCTTGCGTGCATCATTGGTGGTGTTGTTATAGCCCGCAAACGTTAAAGAAAGGAGGATAAGAAATGGACTTGACTTTATTAATGTATCTAATCCCCAGTCTCGTGATGTTTGGCTGTGGCTTGTATGGGTTCATCACCCGCAAGAATATGATAGCAATGTTGATATCTCTCGAGTTGATGCTCAACTCGGTAGACATTAATTTTGTAGTGTTTAACCGTTATTTGTTCCCTGCTCAGTATGAAGGCATGTTCTTCTCATTGTTTGCTATTGCAATTGCAGCTGCCGAGACAGCTGTCGCTATTGCGATTATTATCAATGTATACCGACTTGCCAAGAATGTTGACATCAACCAAATAACCAAAATGAAATTCTAAACAGTTATGCCACTAAGTAGTACAATATACGTTCTTGCCATCCCGTTTTTCATGTTCCTGTTCCTGGGACTTGTAGGCGTCAAGATGCCTCGCAAGATAACAGGTGTGTTAGGTGTGCTGGGAATGGCTGTGACAACAGTATGGGCCTATGCCATAGCGTTTACTTATTTCTTTGGTGACGGACCACAGAAGGTTAATGATGTGTATCAGCAGCTGGTAACCACCGATTGGACTTGGCTCTCATTCTACGCCGATAAGCTCGTCGTGAAGCTGGGCGTTCTTCTTGACCCAATCTCGGCGATGATGCTCGTGGTTATTTGTACCGTCTCTTTCATGGTTCATTTATATAGCTTGGGCTATATGAGCGACCACGATGGTAATCCTGAGAAAGGATTCCAGCGTTACTATGCCGACTTGGCTTTGTTCACATTCTCGATGCTCGGTCTGGTGGTTTCAACCAACATTTTCCAGATGTTCATATTCTTTGAGATGGTGGGTGTTTCTTCCTATCTGCTCATTGGTTTCTATTATGGTCTGCAACCAGCAAACCATGCTTCGAAGAAAGCTTTCATTGTAACTCGTCTTGCCGACCTGTTCTTCCTCATTGGTATTATGATTCTTTCATTCTATACCAAGACCTTTGATTTCAAAGAGATGATGGGAGCAAATGGCGGAACAATTTGCAACGCTTTCACAAGTGCTCAGGGACTCACATTCATGGGATGCTCTGTGACAGGATGGGCGTTGACGTTCATCTTCATTGGTGGTGCAGGCAAGAGTGCTATGTATCCATTACACATCTGGCTCCCTGATGCAATGGAAGGTCCAACTCCAGTGTCGGCACTCATCCATGCGGCAACAATGGTTGTGGCTGGTGTGTTCTTGGTTGCACGCATGTTCCCGCTTTATGTGCTCGAGCAGGGTGCCATGGACATCATCTGCGTGGTTGGAGCGTTCACCGCATTCTATGCCGCAGCTGTGGCATGCACTCAGAGCGATATTAAGCGTGCGTTGGCATTCTCGACTATTTCTCAAATCGCATTCATGATGACATCACTTGCCGTGAGCAGTGCACAGGGCAAGCTGATTGGTGGTCATGAGGCAGGATTGGGTTATATGGCCTCTATGTTCCACTTGTTCACTCACGCAATGTTCAAGGCGTTGCTCTTCCTTTGCGCCGGTGCTATCATCCATGCTGTTCACAGCAACGAGAACAGCAAGATGCACGGTCTGCACAAGTACATGCCCATCACAAGTATTGCTTTCCTCATTGGTTGCTTGGCAATCGCTGGTATACCACCATTTGCAGGATTCTTCAGTAAGGACGAGATTCTCGTTGCTTGCTATGAGAAAGGCATCGGTTGGGGATTGTGGATGAGCATGGTAGCTGGTATGACTGCGTTCTATATGTTCCGTATCTATTATCTCATTTTCTTCTGGAAGAAACATGAGGTTCATGGAGAACATGCTCCAAAAGACCAGCCTTGGACTATGACACTGCCTCTGATTATCTTGGCAGCAATCTCGGTTGTGGCGGGATTTGTGCCATTCGGAGACCTTGTGACTTGGAATGGTAAACCATTAGAGACTCACATGAATTGGTCGGTAGCAGGCGCCAGTGTTGGCATTGCGCTCATTGGTATTGGTCTTGCCACTGTCATGTATCGCAAGGAGAATCCTCTTCCCGACAAACTGGCAACAATGTTCAAGGGGTTGTGGACTGCAAGCTACAAGCGTTTCTACATGGACGAGCTCTATCAGTTCATCACCCACAAGATCATTTTCCAGGGTATAAGCAAACCTATTGCATGGTTTGACCGTATCATCATTGATGGTTTCTTCAACCTGCTTGGCAATGTTACCAACAGTGCATCATTCGGTATCAGAAAGATGCAGTCAGGCAGTGTTCAGGGTTATGTTTCCTATTATATCATTGGTGCAGTGCTTCTGGCGGCTATCACCGGTGCAGTGATTTTATGCATTTAATCAACGGTTCTAAAATACAGTAAAGATTATGGAAATTTTCTCTAATATGCTTATTTATTTCGTGATAATCCCAATATTGACACTGGGAGGACTTGCTCTTACCAAGAACAAGGGCATAGATGCGATTAGAGCCGTTGCGGTAACTGGAGCTACAGCACTCGTGGCCCTCGCTTTATATCTTGTTTATGTCTTTTTGAAAGCGAGAGCTTCAGGTGTCACCGACGTGATGTTGTTTCAACAGAGTGTTATGTGGTATGCGCCACTTAACATCAAGCTTGCACTTGGTGTAGATGGAGTGTCGGTTGTAATGATTCTGTTGTCGGCATTCATCGTCTTTGCGGGTGTCTTTGCCTCTTGGAAGATGGATCCTCTACCCAAGCAGTTCTTCCTGTGGTTCTTCCTCTTGTCGACAGGTGTATTTGGCTTCTTTATCAGTATCGACCTGTTCACAATGTTCATGTTCTATGAGGTGGCTCTCATTCCCATGTACCTTTTGATTGGTGTGTGGGGTAGTGGTAACAAGAACTACAGTGCTATGAAGCTTACCCTCATGCTCATGGGTGGCTCGGCGTTCTTGATGTTGGGAATCATTGGAATTTACTTCCACTCGTCGGCAACTCCTGGCGTACACACCATGAACATCTTGGAGATTGCTCAATATAATGCTATACCACACAATTGGCAGATGTTCTTGTTCCCGATGACATTTGTTGGATTTGGAGTGCTCGGTGCCATGTTCCCGTTCCACACTTGGTCGCCCGATGGTCACGCAAGTGCGCCAACGGCAGTTTCGATGCTTCACGCGGGCGTTCTCATGAAACTTGGAGGATATGGATGCTTCCGCATTGCTATCTATCTCATGCCTTTTGCTGCACAGCAGTTGGGTTGGATTTTCTTGACATTGACTGGTATCAGCATTGTTTATGGAGCTTTCAGCGCATGTGTTCAGACCGACCTCAAGTATATCAATGCTTATTCTTCGGTTAGCCACTGCGGTATGGTGCTCTTCGCAATCTTGATGTTCAACACTACAGCTATGACTGGTGCTGTGCTTCAGATGCTTTCTCATGGTTTGATGACAGCATTGTTCTTCGCGCTCATCGGTATGATTTATGGCCGCACCCACACCCGCGACATCCGCGAGATGGGTGGTCTCATGCACATTATGCCTTACCTTGGCGTGGGATATGTGATTGCCGGTTTCGCTTCGTTGGGATTGCCTGGATTGAGTGGTTTCGTTGCCGAGATGACAATCTTTGTTGGCTCGTTTGAGCATCAAGATATGTTCCATCGCGTGCTCACCATCGCAGCCACCACTTCGATTGTTATCACAGCGGTCTACATTCTGCGAGTTGTGGGCAAGCTTCTCTATGGCGCAGTTCAAGACGAGCATCATCGCACCCTCACCGATGCCGATGGTACCGAACGCATTGCTACAGCTACCCTCATCATCTGTGTCGCAATAATAGGTTGCTTCCCCAACTTCTTTATCAACATCATCCGCGACAGTTTCACTCCCGTGGTTGAGGCTTTGACAAGTGTTATGTAATTATAGTGTTGAATTAAAAAACAGATAATATACTTATGGATTATTCTCAATTTTTAATGATGCCACAAGAAATAGGGCTATTGGTAGTCTTCTTGTTAGTATTCTTATATGACACTTTCATGCCGGCTAAGACACTCAAGGGACTCCCCTTGTTTGCTACAATAGTGTTTGGCTTGTTCACGATATTTAGTTTCTTCCCAGTAGAGGAGGGCATGTCCTTCGGCGATATGTTTGAGTCAAACAAGGCCACTTGGGCAATGAAGAACATCCTCAATATTGGTATGTTTATTGTTCTGTTGCAGTCGGTCAAGTGGGCCAACAGCGACTTTGTTGCTATTCGTCGTGGTGAGTTCTACGAGTTGATGCTCTTGACTCTCTTTGGCATGTATCTGATGATTTCGGGCCGCCACTTCTTGGTGTTCGTCATCGGTCTTGAGACTGCCTCGCTGCCACTTGCTACTTTGGTGGCATTTGAGAAGAAATATTACGAGAGCCATGAGGCAGCAGCCAAATATGTGCTCACGGCAGTGTTCAGCTCGGCGATCATGCTGCTTGGTCTCTCTTTTGTCTACGGTATTACAGGAACTCTCTATTTTAACGAGATTGCATCAAGCATTCAAGGCGAGAATTCATTGTTGCTCATCGTGGCATTGGCATTTCTCATCTCGGGTGTGGGCTACAAGCTCTCTTTGGTTCCCTTCCACCTGTGGACAGCCGATGTTTACCAGGGAGCTCCCACAATGGTTACCAGTTACTTGTCGGTTATCAGTAAAGGATCGGCGGCGTTTGCCTTCTTCGTGATTTTGGTTCAGGCGTTTGGCGCTGCTTATGCTCCCATCTGGGAGTGGATGCTCTATGCAATTATCATCATCACAATCACTGTGGGTAATCTCTTCGCCATTCGCCAGCGCAATCTCAAGCGTTTCTTGGCCTTCTCGTCTATCTCGCAGGCTGGTTATATCATGCTTGGTGTGATATCGGCCAATGCTGTGGGTATGGCATCGATGATGTACTACATCCTGGTTTACATCTTCAGCAACCTTGCAGCCTTTGGAGTGATTGCCGTGATAGAGCGATATACCGGCAAAGTGACGACCGACGACTACAACGGTCTGTTCAAGACCAATCCATGGCTCGCCTTTGTGATGATGCTCGCAATGTTCTCGCTTGGTGGTATTCCTCCTTTTGCGGGATTCTTCAGCAAGTTCTTTATCTTCTTGGGTGCAGCTCAAACGGGCAATGTGGCAATCTATGTTCTCGTCTTGATTGCGTTGATCAACACCATCATCTCACTCTACTACTACTTGCTCGTGGTAAAGGCGATGTTTATCCGTCAGGACGAGTGTGTGATACCCGCTCTCAAGTCGCATTGGACCGAGAAAGCAGGGCTTTGGATATGCACCCTTGGCATCTTGCTCATTGGTCTCATCAGCTGCATCTACACAGGCTTGAGCAACATCACCTCATCATTGAGTGATGTCTTCTCAATGATATGATAAATTTCTATCAATGATAATTTAAGTAAAGGAGTGACACGAGTGTTACTCCTTTGCTGTTTCTAATGGATAGTATAAACGGCACTATGGGTGTCAAATGTCCACAATTAGTCACTGGAGACGACACCTTCACTTTTGGCCGACAATAATCAAAGATTATAATGTAAGCACTCTATTGAGGTCCCCAGTGCAACGACTCTGTCTTTGCCCAAACATTCTAAGTATGTTTTTTTAATGTAGTTTTCCCTCTGCCCATCCATTATCTTTGTAAAAAAAACATTAATAAAACACATCTACTACCATGAGTAACCGTCCAAAAAACTTCCGCAAGGCGCTCAACGCCAGCAGCAACCAGTTCAGTAGCACCTTCAACAGCATTCTTCCATCAAGTTCCCCGACAAACAACATGAACACCGAGAGCGACAACACCGACCTCTGGCAGGGTCTTTGGGCGCAGGGTGAGATGGCATGCCT
Source organism: uncultured Prevotellaceae bacterium (assembly GCA_947167995.1). Classification (GTDB taxonomy): domain Bacteria; phylum Bacteroidota; class Bacteroidia; order Bacteroidales; family Muribaculaceae; genus Sodaliphilus. The sequence continues at coordinate 2,855 of CAMVKS010000067.1, read as the reverse complement.
CTTCGGAGAGCCATGCGTCGGCAAGTCAATTCTCGCCATGCAAATCGCCAATGAGTTGAAAAACAAGCGACTCTCGGTCATCTACTTCGACCTCGAGAACTTCGAATACCCCGTCAAACCTCTCGTTGAGACCTGTTCACCGAGCGATTACTATGCCTCTCCCGATGAGAAAATCCAGTTCATCGCCCAAGAAATTGCCGATAAAAAACCACAGGCGGTAATCATCGACGAAATCAGCCTCCTCACCGATTCCAAAGACCCATTCTCCATGCGACAGACCCTCAACCGTCTTCGCGTCATCATCCGCCACAACGGTACTGCCATGCTGCTCATTGCCCACTCCAAAAAGCTCAAAAAGAAAGATCTCGCAACTTCCAACGAGCTACAGCATCCCTACGAGATCATGCACGCGTGCGACTCAGTCTTCTCACTCACCGAGACCAGTCACCACAACGCGACAACCAACCAAAAGACGCATTACATAAAACAACACAAGAACCGCATGGCACCAGTCTTCCTCGGCGACGATGCAGTAATGGCGATGCAGCTCAACACCACCGAAGACCAGCACCTGCTCTTCACCAACTTCCACCACGACGAGAACGAGCGGCAGTTAGTCCGTGACAACGGCTTCAAGTCAAGAGAAGAAATAGACAAGGCGATAGCCCACTACCGAGCCTTATGCTACTCCACACGAGAAATCTCGGTTATCGTAGGCCTCTCACAAGCACAAGTCTCACGCATTGCCAAAGCCCAACAAGAAGAAACCGATGCAAGTGATTCACGCAAAATAGAAGAAATAGTTTACCCACAATGGTACATAGACACCTATCTCTCCAAAAAAGCAAGACTTTCTTGTGGCGACAGTGCTGTCAAAGAAATAGACAACACCATCGCCCAAAGGCACCAGCAAACCGATGCAAGTGATTCATGCAATGCAAGCAAGTTGGGACGGTAACCCCGTCCATTATTGCAGCGAGGTTAGTAAGTAAAGCAGTCCAGTATTGCGAGTTGTTAACTCGCACAATAAATCTGGAGTCTTTTTGCTAATTAACTAATTTTTACAATGGGGGGGGTAAATTTAAATTTTGTTAAGCTATTCTGGTTTCTTTGTTGATAATTTTATTTTTTATCTATAATTTGTTATTTTTGCGAATAAATAACTAATGAAACGAAATTACTAACCTAAAAACAACATAAATATGAAAAAGATTACATTATTATTGCTTGGTCTGCTGGTGATGACAAACGCTAATGCAGATAATAACCAGTATTTGCCAGTGTTGACCGAAGGCAAGTCATGGGAAGTTGCGACAATTGATAATGATTTTTTAAGTGACACAACTGGTTATTACAATATTTCGGTTGGTTGTGATACCATTGTCAATGATCTCACTTGCAAGAAAATAGAGATTGTTCCCAAGGAAAGAGGTAAAAATCAAATGACAGCTGTTGCCTATGAACAAGACGGGAAAGTGTGGAACGTCAAGGAAGATGGCTCAATGGTACTGTTATTTGATATTGGGATTCATCTAAATGATGTAATTGATGGTGGTTGTGTTGTTGATTATGAAGATTATATTTTAATGAATGGAATAAAAAGAAAACGACTTATAATTGATTCACATTTAGATTGTAAATGTGAAAATGCTTTTTTCTATATCGTTGAAGGTATTGGTGTCAGTACCGACGTGTGGATTCCCAATTTAGGCATTGCTGACGTTGGTGAATTTTGTGCCATGCTTTCATGCAGTGAAAACGGGGAGACAATTTTCACTTACAAAGACTTCAAGATGGAAAATGAATATGTCCCCCTTGTACGTGAAGGTGTAGTTTGGGAGTACGTTGGATATCGCCATGAAGATGAGAATGAGAATGTGCCTCAAACCTATATTCTCTACACACTTGAATTCAGCGGTACTACAACGATCAATGGGCAATTATATCATAATATCTATCGCACCGATTATGATGATTTGGGCAATGCCAAAGAACCTTATCTTGCTGCATACGTAAGAGAGGAAGATAAAGTAGTCACAGCTATTGATAATTATGATCATTATTATTGGTGGGACATTCCTGAAGTATTATATGATTTCAATAGACCAATGTTCTTACCCGATGAGGCTTATTATGAATATCCCAATGAAGCCCCATTCGATTACGATAATCCATCAAGCGTATCAATGATTCAAGTTGAAGTTGGAGAAACATTGAGGGGAGGATATTATATAGAAAACGAATATTCATATCATGGCGATTCATTTAAAACTATAGAAGGCATTGGTGTTGACTGCTATTTTGGCGACTTACTTGTTCCTTACAGAGATTATTGCACTTGTGAGAACCCATTGGCTGGACTTTCGGCTGTCTATGAAAATGGCGAACTGGTTTACAAAGGTTGTAAATATGATCAAGCACAACAGATGAAACACAAGAAAGAAGACGTGAATTGCGATGGTGATGTGACATTGGCCGATGTTACAGCGCTTTATGACTTCTTGCTTGGCAACATCAGCGAAGCACCAGCTTCTTATGACGTTAATGGCGACGGAATAGTCACCGCTTACGACATCACTGCAATATACAACATTATTTTAGGTATTAAATAATGCATAGATAACGGTTGGGGGAGATTCTTTTTTTAAACTCCCACTTCGTGAAACTTATACAGCCACTTGGAGACACACTCACAAGTGGCTGTTTATATTGGTTTATTAGTGTCCGATAAAAGTCTATACTAATATGTTTATCTCATTGAGATACGGGCCTCGTCAGCGTGTCGCGAGTGGCTGTCAGTCTGCATCGCGTGGCATCGCCACGTGAAAAGCAAGAAAACCTAAATTGAGGCCATA
>CAMVKS010000066.1 GCA_947167995.1 uncultured Prevotellaceae bacterium | reverse complement strand
GTGCATAGTCGGTGATACCTACATAGCCAAAGTCGCCTTCAACTTTTACAAACTCATGTGACTCGCTGTAATAGAGTCCGTCAATAATTTTACTCATAATTGAAATTTATATTAAAAGATTATTGTGATTTTTTATTTAATAGCATTGCACATTACTTCTTGTAGCTCTTGTCGTGGAATTTCTTCTTCACAACGGTGGCGTCGAAGTATTTCTTGCGGATGTGAACCTTGAGGGGGGTGCCCAGTTTGCCATAAGCAGCGTCAACCAATGCGACAGCGATGCTCTTGTCGACCGAGATGCCACGATAACCAGTGGTAACGTAGCCCACAGGCTCGTCGTTCTCGTTGCAAACCTCATAACCATGACGAGGAATTGCCTTGTCGTGGAGCTCCAGGCCCACAAGTTTCTTGGGAGCACCCTCAGCCTTCTGCTGAGCGCACACGTCCTTACCGATGAAGTCTTCCTTGTCAAGTTTTACGAAGAAGCCAAAGCCTGCCATGATAGGAGTGATTTCAGGGGTGAGCTCGTCGCCGTAGAGTGGCAGACCAACCTCAAAGCGCAGGGTGTCGCGGCAACCCAGTCCGCATGGTTGAACGCCAGCAGTCATGAGCATGTCCCACATGTCGCGGATGGTGTCGTGACTGGCATAAACCTCGAAGCCGTCCTCGCCGGTGTAACCTGTGCGGCTCACGATGATGTTGTCACCATTGTAATCAACCACCTTGAAGGTATAGAATGTCAAGTCGGTGCAGTCGAGTTTGAGAACATCCATCATGGTCTTCTCGGCCTCGGGACCTTGAACTGCTATCTGTCCGTAGCTCTCGCTCTGGTTCTCTACTTTCACGTCAAACTTAGCAGCCTGCTCGTTGATCCAAGCCACGTCCTTGTCGATGTTGGCGGCATTGATAACGAGGAAGTAGTCGTTCTCGCCCATGGTGTAAACCAGCAGGTCGTCAACGGTGCCACCAGTGGGGTAAAGCATCATGCCATACTGGATGCCGCCCTTGTCCATCTTGGTGATGTCGTTGGTGAAGATGTAGTTCACAAACTTCTGAGCCTCAGGGCCGGTGACGTGCACCTCGCCCATGTGAGAGACGTCAAAAACGCCCACGGCGTTACGCACTGCGTTGTGTTCCTCTACTATGCCCTTGTACTGGATGGGCATGTCAAAACCGCCAAAGGGGCTCATCAAGGCTCCCAAGGCAACGTGCTTGTCGTGCAGACAAGTGAATTTGTTTTCACTCATAATAGTTGTCTTTAAGATGTAAAGTATTTGTTATTAAGTTGTTAATCAGTTTATTAGCTTTCAAAAATCAAAGCCCGAAAAATCATCCAATGATTCAAACTCCAATTTCTCTACAAAAGTACATAATAAAAATGAGATAATATAATTTAAGTTGAAAAAATTAATATTATTTATTAACAATAAGTATGTATATACACAAAAAACTCGCCACATGAGCGCGACGGGTATTAGGCAAGCTGCTTCAAGAGCTTCTCATCGTCGGCAATCTCAGCCATATCATGAAAAATCCGGACATTTATATCAATTGATGCCATAACCATTACAATGTTTTGATTTATGACTTCAAAAAATCTAATAATTGCGAAAATACAAACTCAATCTCTAATTCTATTCTCAAAAATCAACCTCATGAATTGCTCCTGAGTGAGGTTCATTATCACTCTTGAGAGGGTCAAATCACTCAACGCTTTTTCTATCTCGGTTTCAGTGAATTGCCGTCCTTTGAGGCGGGTTATTATAGTATCGAGGTCACCTAAGAGAAAGAAATCGCCTGCGATGTTGATGCTGCGGATGATGTTTCGGTTAAGCTCAAGGGTGATTTTGAACTCGCCCACGCCCTCAATTCTGCCGCTGCGCTCCATGTTACATCGAGGGTTGTTGCCCAGGATGAACTCGTGCGTGAGATAGCCAGCCTCGATGCGCTCAATTGCTGCTATGTTGCTGTCGCTGAGTGTTATCTCCCCGTCGCACAAGGTGCGGAAGGCGTGCTGCTGAAACTCCTCGATGCTCATTGTGAGGTAGCGGTTGAGTGTAGTGATGTGGCTTTTCACGCTTTTCACTCCTTTGGAGTCGAGCTTTGCTGCCGATGGAGTAATGGCTTGAACCATATTATCCATGTTGGTGTCGTAGAGCATGGTGCCATGCACGATGCTGATGCCTGGCAAGTGATAGAACGCGTTGCCGCTCACCTTCTTGCCCTCGACCATGATGTCGTTGCGGCTGTTGTCGCTCGCGTCAAGACCCAGCCCTTTGAGCATCGCCACGATGGCATGAGTGTAGTGGGCGAAGGTGGTGGTCACATCGTCGCTGCGTGTGATGTAGCTGAACATGAGGTTGTCCATGTCGGCATAGACGCACCCGCCACCACTCTTGCGGCGGTAATATTCAATGCCATGCGCCTTGCAGTAGGCCACATTCACCTCGCTGTCAATAAGCTGATTGCGGCCAAAAATCACAGTAGGCCTCACCCTCCAAGTGAAGAACAGTTCGTCAATACTCTTGTTGTCTTTGAGTAGCTGAGCTGCATACTCCTCCATGGCGAGATAGAACGTGAGCCTGCGCACCTCATCATAAGGCAGTTGTAAATATTTCATAGTCAATTAAAACGTTAGAACAAACCATTGCTGGTTACGAATGGGCAAATTAAGACATATTTTTTGATGTCTGCAAGTATTTTGTTCAGGATTTGTAGCCCGACAAGAAAAAAACATTTTCGAGCTGTTTTTACTTGATGTTTAATTGTTTTTGCAAAAAAAATGCTGATTTTCTTTATTATAATAATTATTTTGATTAATTTTGCAAAATATGGAAACAAATTATTGTGGATAGATTGATTGTGAATTAAAAACTAATGAATCATGAAGAAATTATTTTTGTTTTTTATCATTACCCTGACTGTGGTTACTGCCAAGGCTCAGTATCTGTCGATAGGTAATCTCAAGTATTATATAACCGACGATTATGGCTATACTGTGGAGTGTGTGGGCCTGTCGAGTGCCGGTGAGAGCGCTAATCCCACCGAGATTGACCTCCCCGGCAAGATAAATTATGGCGGTTCTACCTATACAGTGACCGATGTGAGAGATTATGCTTTCTCGGGCAACACAAGAATCACAGTGTTGAAAGTGTGTCATGGCGTCACCAGCATTGGCTACCGTGCTTTTTCGGGCTGCACCTCGCTCAAGTATGTCTATCTTCCCAGTTCGGTGACTCTACTTGACAACTACTCCTTTGCCAACACATCCAGCATGACGCAGTTCAACTATGCCTCTCAGAGTGTTCCCACGTTCTATAGCGGCACATTCTCGGGCATGCGCTCGGCGTCTCTGGTAGTGTCGACGTTTGAGGCCAAGACGGCTTTCAGTTCCAACAGCACGTTCAGTTCTGCCTTCAGCAGTATCAATGCCAATGGTCGTGGTGCCTATGACTTCTCTTCTGGCTCAGGATGCTATGTTGTGAGCGGCAGCAACACCTGCATGCTCGTGGGCTTACTCTCCAACACCCCCTCCATCCCTGTGAGCGCGACAAATAATGACAACTATACTTATGGTGGTCTCACATCACCCGAATACTACAAAGTCACTGTGGCTGCTCCTCGTGTTGCTGAGTTGAGTGAGAGGCAATCGAGCCTCACCTCCTTCACATGGCTGAGTTCCGAAGCCAAGAAGATAGGCATTAGCGCTTTCCAGGGCTGCACGGCTTTGACCACCGTCAAGGTGAGTGCTGACACCCTCGACAACTATGCATTCTACAATTGCCCGGCAATCACCACTTTGCAATTGTATGAAACAGGCAGTGAGAATAATGGTGTGAAACGCATCAATTCAATGGCCTTCGCCTACGACCATGGGCTTGTAAACGTCTACATTCCATCGAGCGTCATCTATATGGCCGAGGGCGGCAACATGCCATTCTACATGTGCAACAATTTGGAAAAATATACAGTCTCTTCAAGCAACCAGTATTACGCCTCAGTGGGTTATGGTAATCTCTATAACAAGTCGCTTACCAAACTGATACACATGCCCAGGAATGGCGGCGGCACAAAGTACTCCTATTTTTTGAATGGTTATCAAATGGAGCTTCCATCGACAGTCACTGAGATTGGTGACTATGCTTGCTACTATCACAATAAATTACAAGAAGTTGTGCTTAGTTATGGAGTGAAAACAATAGGGAACAGCGCTTTCGCCAATTGTGATAAACTCACCTATATGCTCATTCCAAGTTCGGTAACTAACTATAAAGCAGACTCTTTCGATGGCCTGTACAGTCTCACTGACCTCTATTTGAACCGTGATAATTATCCTCCGCAACTTGCTGCACTCGTTAACCGTGGTAACATCAATCTGCATGTGCCTTACCCCATGGTTAATTATTATAAGAATACGTCGTTAGGCTCATCCTTCAAGTCAGTTGACGGTAACGCCTGGGACATTTATTCTGATAACCTGTTTTTTACTGTGACAAGCACTGAGCCTTACTCCGACCCCAATAATACTGTCAATTACGATGGCGGACAGGCGAAACTAGTGCATGGCCAATCGGTATATGTTAATAATAAGTACAATTTATATGGTATCCAAATTTCCCATTGTTTAAATGTTGGTGGCGACCTTTATTGCCCTACTGCCATAGAAAAGAACTACTATCAAGTTCTGAAACAAAATTCTTCAACTGAAAATATTATTTATTATGGACACACAATTAAGGAGGTCGAGGACTCGGCATTCTACAACTGCCAATACTTAAAAATCAGCAATGGCTCGTTAGACCATCTTAAAACTATAGGCAAGGCGGCATTCTCTAAAACCACTAATCTAACGTCAATGAGTTTTAGTGACGTGGAAGTGATCAAAGAATATGCCTTTGACCACTCGGGACTCAGCGGCGACATTGAGCTGCCTAAGATACGTAATGTAGGTCTCAATGCGTTCTTCTACTGTCCTGGCATAACAAGCATGACTTTCTACGGTGAGCCCTATCTGAGCACTGCTTGCTTTGGCTACAATGCCAGCAACTGCCTCTACTATGTCGACGCCTCACAGTACTATCGCCTCACTCATCAGCAATACACATGGTACATCAGTGACGACATGACGACCGCCGATGAACGTATGCGCCCCTTTGTGAAACTAGACAATGACACTCGCATCTTCTCGTGCCATAAGAGTGTGGAACAGCCTGCCGGAGGCAGCTTCTACACCATACCGTCGTATGACGCATCAAAGAATCGTCTCACCACGTCGAAATGGAACGGTGCCATTCCAGCTTCTACAGCAATGCTCATGAAGGGGACCAAGGGACAGGTCTATAAGTTTAAGAATTTAGGAACATCGACCGCCACACCCACCAACATGCTTGTGCCAGTGATAAACGATTATTTTGTGAACACCGTCGGTGGTTATCTCTACAATGAGCAGACCCACCAGTTTGATTATGACACTGGCAACGAAGTGAGCCCTTATAGCACGATAGAGCCAAGTTATGGCTATCTGTCAATCAACACGTTGCAGAATCATGTGAACATCGACTTGTTTAGCAGTGCCAGTGTTCCTGGCGACGTGAACGGCGACGGCACTGTGACAGCCGCCGACATCACCGCACTCTATGACTACATGCTCAACAACGATAGCAGCCACATCACCAACGGCGACCAAACCGGTGACGGCATCATCACCGCTGCCGACATCACCGCGGTTTACACCATCATGCTGGGCAGCAATTGATGACGACTGAACAAGAAGATGAGACTGGGATTACTCTCAGTCTCATTTTTTATTGTATCCATAAGAAAGCAGCATGGCATCTTATTTGAGTATCTGCGCCGCATGTTCCTCCATGGCGAGATAGAACGTGAGTCGCCGCACCTTGTTGTCAGGTAATTTCAGATATTTCATAGCAGATTAAAACGTTTCAAGGCAATGACATCATCACTTTTTGGGGATTTTCTCAAGCAATGACGGATGTATTGAGGTTGTAACAATTGCTACCAAACCCTGAACGCTCACTACCACACGGCTGTCACCCTTCACACGCTTGAGAATGCCCTCAGCGCCCTCAAATGGTCCGCCCAAAATCCTAACCTTGTCGCCACGAGTAAATTGCCCTGGCTTGGGAGTGATGTAAACCAACTGCTCTTCATAGGTGCCAGCAACAGCGATAAAGTTCTTCATTTCCTTGTCGGGAACAACCACAGGTTTCTTGGTTGCCGGATTCATAATGTAGCGGATTGGCAATCTTGTCGTGGCTTTATACTCCTTCATGAGCGATGGCTCTATGTGAAAAAAGATGAGATTATGGATTGTGGGTACTAATTTCTTCACACGACGTCCGCGTCGGGTGCCAATCACATATTTCATGGGTATGAAACTCTCAATGCCACGCAAGTCGAGGTCTTCCTTTACCTTCATCTCGCGATTGAACGTCACGCGTATGGCGTACCACACCTTAGCCTCTGGTTCCTGGATTTTATTAATCGGAGTATTCTTTATCTCTTGTTGCTCCATAAACTCATTTTTCGTGCAAAAATAAAATCAGATTTTCGATTTGCAAAATTTTCTTTCAAAAATAAACTGAATCTTCGATTTGCAAGGTTTCTATTCGTCGTAAACGTAGTCAAAGAAATCGTGTATGGGTTTCAAGACGCTAAAGTCGTCACTCACACGCTGTACCCAGTCGTCGCAGTCGAAATAGTCCTCACCGACGTGCTTCACAAGAATGTACTCTTTGCGCTTGAGGTACTCGCCCAGCGGATGGTCTTTTGGAAACTCTTTCGGCACATTTTTGAGAGTGTCACCCTCGAAGTGGAATCCCGAAGCCTTGAGCCGCTTGTCGGCAATAAGTTTTGTGAACTCATCGGGCTCGGCATCGATAAGGCGTCGCAGGGCATCGAGTTTATCCTTGGCTGGCCACCACACTCCGCCGCACAGCATCAGGTGGTCGGGCTCAAAATGGATGTAGTAGCCGCTTGAGACGCAATGCCTGCCACCACGACCTATCACGGCACTGAAATATTGCTTGTAAGGCCGCTTGTCGTGCGAGAAACGGATGTCGCGATAGATGCGGTAGACAGCCTGTTTTACATCGAGTCCACGTGCCTTCTCATCCCACTCGGCCATGAGAGAGATCAATCGCTCAATATCGTTTTCCCACGCATTGCGCAACGGGTCATAAAGTTGTTCTTTATGCTCTTTGAACCACGGGCGCTCATTGTTGGCTGCGAGCAACCGCAAGAAGTTAAGTACCTCTTTTATATTACTTTGAGATTTCATTTCAATATAATTATTTTCTAACCCACAAAAGTAATAAAAAAAACTGATACAACAATTTTCTAAAAAAGTTTATTTTTTGCATAAATGAACCAAGAAAACTTTTGGAGTTTCAAAAGTTTTTTACGTACTTTGCACCCAAATTCAAGAATAGCATAATAATGATTATGTAAAAACTACTATTGCTATATGGATTTAAGAGAGAAAATATTAAAAACTTCTTTGAACTTGATGATGCGCATTGGACCCCAATCGGTGACCATGGACATGGTCGCTCGCGATTGTGGAATATCAAAGCGCACGCTCTATGAGACGTTTCCCAACAAGCACAACCTCATTAGCAATGTCATCGAGTATAATCAACAGATTGCCAATGCAAAGTTCACTCAAATCTTTGAACAATCGTCTAACAGCTTTGAGGCGCTGATGGGAGTATACACTGTAGCGCGTGGATTCATCCAGAAAACATCGCCAGTGTTCCTCACCGATATCAAACGTCTTTATCCTGAAGCTTTTGATGAATACAAAGCCCAAGAGCTGAACCAAATCCTGTCGCTTGCCAATATTATTAGAAAAGCCAAGGAAGAAGGCTTAGTACTTCCTGGCATCAAGTGTAAAATCGCTGCCTACCTCTTCACCAACAACATGAACAACCTGCACCACATGCAGGACTTCCCGTTCCCAGAGTACTCGGCTGCTGAAGTCTTTGATGGAGCTTTCCTGAACTTCATGCGTGGCATGGCCACTACTAAAGGACAGGAAATAATTGAGGACTATGTAATGAAACACCTTATAAATAAAGACAAATAACAAAAAACACAATATTCTATGCATCACAAATCATTAATCAAGAAGATGCTCGCGCTCGTAATCGTTGCTACCAGTGCGGTTTCGGCCAGTGGCCAGACGCTTAATTTAACCCTTGACGAGTGCATACGCATCGCACTAAACGACAATCCCTCGATTATTGTCGCCGACATGGAAATCCAACGCGTGGATTACTCCAAGAAAGAAGTGTTAGGACAACTGTTCCCACAGGTCAACTTCACCGCCAATTACTCTCGCACTCTTGCAAAGCAGACCATGGTGATGATGGACCAGTCGTTCAAAGTGGGAACCGACAATCAACACAGTGTGGGCTTTCAAGGTTCACTACCCATTATTGTCCCTTCACTGTGGAAGTCGATAAAGCTCAGCGACAATCAGATATTACAGAACATCGAGAATGCAAGAGCATCCCGACTGTCGCTCATCAATCAAGTAAAGAATGCTTACTATGCACTGCTGCTTGCCAGAGACAGCAAGCGTGTGATAGAAGCCAACCACAATACAGCCCTCTACACGGCCGGAGTGTTCCAGAAACAGTATGAGATAGGTGTCGCCAGCGAATATGACATGACACGTGCACGTGTGGCGGCAACAACACTCGAGCCTTCAATCCTCGATGCCGAGAACTCCATCGCCGCACTCAAGCTACAACTCAAGGTGCTCATGGGCATGGATGTGAACATCGACATCGAACCCATGGAGACGCTGGATGACTTCAAAAGAACCATGTATGAGAACACTCTTACCATGGACACCACTTTGACAAACAACACAAACTTGAGACAACTTGATTTGCAAACCGAATACATGGAGCAAGCACTGCATGTTCAAAAGATGTCATGGTACCCCACTCTCACGGGAACCATCAACTACATGTGGAACTCCATGAGCAACGGAAGTCCTTTCAAGAACTTCAACTGGAATCCCTATTCACAGGCCGCACTCTCGCTATCGTGGAACCTATTCTCGGGTGGACAGCGCTATTACAAGCAGAAAGAAGCCGAGATTGCCGTTCGAGAAATGCAATGGCAGCGCGAAAACCTGTCAAGAAGCCTGAGCTCACAAGTTCAGACACAAATCAATAACATCAAGAGCAATCTCAAGCAAATCGAGTCAAATGCCGCAAGTGTTGCTCTTGCCGAGAAAAGTGACCAAATCATGCAGGAAAGCTTCCAGCTTGGCGTAGGCACATTCCTTCAGATACAAGACACTCAGAACGCTCTTCTTGGTGCCCGCCTGTCTTATTATCAAGCCATCTACAACCTGCTCGTCTCTCAAAGCGACCTCGAGCTCTTGCTTGGCAACGCACCATTGAACCAATATGGAGTAACAATCCCCGATAATAATAACACACAAAAATAAAGATGAAAAATTTCAAATCCATCACTACCCTATTAGTAGTCGTTGCGCTTCTTGCCTCATGCTCAGGCAAGAACGACAAGAAAGGAAACAAGATGAACAATGAGACACCACTTGTGCAGGTGCAAAACGTCTATGCCGAGAATGTCGACGAGACAAGCGAGTACACCGCCACAGTGGAAGCCTTCAAGACCAACTACATCACATCCAATTCGGGAAACCGCATTAAAAGGATTCTTGTGGACGTGGGTAGCCGTGTGAGCGCAGGACAGAGTCTTGTGATTCTCGACAATGTGACATCGGTAAACCAAGAGAGTGCCATCGCAGGACAGAGGGCAGCTGTTGCCAATCAAGGCGCCAGCCTGGCAAGTCAGGAGGCGGCTCTCAAGACCGAAGAAATCAACCTGGCGCGCCAGAAGAAAGACCTGGACCGTGCCAAGGAGTTAGTGAGAATTGGTGGCGGAACACAACAGGCCGTTGATCAGCTTCAAGCAGCCTACGACGCAGCACTTGAATCGCTCAAGGCACGCAGGCGCGCCCTTGATGCCAGCCGCTCATCGCTGCAAGCCAGTCAATCGTCGTTGGGTGCAAGCCAGCGTTCTATGCAAACCGTTCAGGAGAACACTGTTCTAAGAAGCCCCATCAGTGGAGTTGTGAGTGCCCGCAATTTTACTGCCGGCGATCTTCCTTCAGGTCCCATTCTCACCATCCAGCAACTCAACCCTCTCAAGGTTATTGTGAACGTCAATGAGGAAGAGTTCCCTAAAATCAAGGTGGGTATGACGGTTAACGTGGCATTTGATGTTTATCCCGAGGAGAACTTCACTGGCACTGTTTACATCATCCACCCCGAAATCGACCAAGCCACCCGCACATTCAAGGTTGAAGTGACGTTAGGCAACGGTGGAGGCAAAATCAGCGCGGGCATGTTTGCACGTGTCAAGTTCAACTACGGCACCGAGAACCATATCGTCGTCCCCGATCGTGCAATCGTGAAGATGCAGGGTGCTGGCATACGTTACGTCTACGTCTACAACAGTGCCAACAAAACAGTAAAATACACTGAGGTACAGCTTGGCAAGCGCCTTGGCGACCGATACGAAATCTTGAGTGGCTTGAACAATGGCGACAAGGTTGTTATAGCAGGCCAGTCGCGTCTGACCGATGGAGCCAAAGTTGAAATACAAGAAACTCAAGCTACCAAAGAAGAGTAAATCAACAATAGTCTCTCATTTAAACTCAATAATATACCCCGATGAGTCTTTATTCCAGTTCGGTGAAACGTCCAGTGACCACAATCCTCATCTTTGTGGCTGTGGTAATCATTGGTTTGTTTTCACTTCAAAAATTGCCTATCGACTTGTACCCCGACATCGATACCAACACCATCATGGTGATGACAAGCTACTCGGGAGCAAGTGCCGAAGATATTGAGCAAAACGTGACTCGACCACTTGAGAACACTCTCAACTCGGTGGAGCACCTCAAGCACATCACCTCCAACTCTAAAGAGAACATCTCTATTGTGACTCTTGAGTTTGAGTACGGCTACGACATTGACGTCTTGACCAACGACGTGCGTGATAAGCTCAACATGGTGTCGAGTATGTTGCCCGACGATGCCAACACCCCTATTCTGTTCAAGTTCTCGAGCGACATGATTCCTATTGTGCTTCTCTCGGCTCAAGCCAAGGAGAGCGTGCCAGGACTTTACAAAATCCTCGACGAGAACATTGCCAACTCACTCGCGCGTGTCGACGGCGTGGGTTCGGTATCAATTGCTGGTGCCCCAAAACGTGAGGTTCACATCTATGTCGACCCACTCAAGCTTGAAGGATATCACCTCTCCATTGAGACCATCGCTCAACTTGTGGGGGCCGAGAACCGCAACATCCCCGGTGGTACGTTCGACATTGGTAGCGAGACCTACGCACTGCGTGTTGAGGGAGAATTTGAAGATCCTAAAGAACTTGAGAATCTTGTGGTTGGAGCATCCAACGGGGCCGCTATTCATCTGAGCGATGTTGCCCGCATCGACGACTCGCTCGAGGAGCGTGCACAAGAGACTTTCACCAACGGTGTGCGTGGTGCCATGATTATCGTTCAAAAGCAGAGTGGTGCCAACTCGGTGGAGATTTCTAACCGCATCCAGCAACAGCTACCACACCTGCAGAAGAATCTTCCCGCCGACATTCACCTTGACTACATTGTCGACACCAGCGACAACATCCGCAACACAATCTCTTCACTTGTTGAGACAGTGCTCTATGCGTTGCTCTTCGTTGTGATTGTGGTATTCTTCTTCCTGGGACGCTGGCGCGCGACAGTTATCATCGTGCTCACCATCCCAATCTCGCTTATCGCATCGTTCATTTACCTCTATGCCACCGGCAACTCACTGAACATTGTGTCGCTATCGGCACTGTCAATATCGATTGGTATGGTGGTCGACGATGCCATTGTGGTGCTTGAGAACGTGACCACTCACATTGAACGAGGCGCAGAGCCCAAACAGGCGGCGGTGCATGGCACCAACGAGGTTGCGATTTCGGTAATCGCATCTACCCTCACACTTATCGCAGTGTTCTTCCCGTTGACGCTTATCACCGGTATGACTGGTGTGTTCTTCAACCAATTGGGATGGATGGTGACCATCATGATGATAATTTCAACCACCGCTGCCCTATCGCTCACCCCAATGCTGTGTAGCCGCATGCTCAGGTTGCAACGCACCCAGAGCAAGATGTTTACAAGGTTCTATGGTCCCATCGAGAAATTCCTCGACAAGCTCGACGACGGTTTCGCATGGTTACTCACCCACTGCGTGCGCCATCGCTGGATTACCTCACTGGTGGTGCTGGGAGTATTTATCGCCTCCATGTTCCTGATGAGGTTTGTGGGTAGCGAGTTTTTCCCCACAAGTGACAACAGCCGCTTGGGCGTCAACCTTGAGCTGCCCATTGGCACTCGTGTTGAGGTGGCTAAAGACGTGTGCCAGCGCCTTTACAAAGAGTGGACCAAGAAATATCCCGAGATTAAAGTATTTAACTATACCGTTGGCCAAGCCAGCAGCGACAACACGTTCGGCTCGATGCAGAGCAACGGATCTCACATCATGTCGATGAACATCAGGCTCGTCAACCCCAGCGAGCGCGACCGCAGCATCACCGAGATTGCAGGCCTCATGCGTGAGGACTTGAAACAATATCCTGAGCTCAAGAAAGCGCTTGTCAACGTGGGTGGTCAACGAGGCGGCGGCATGAGCGGACAGTCAACCTTGAACTACGAGATTTATGGTTACGACTTTGCTGTCACCGACAGTCTCGCGCAGCAACTCAAACGCATTCTTGAGAAAGTGCCTGGATCGGCCGACATCAACATCAGCCGAAGCGACTACCAGCCAGAATATCAGGTTGATTTCGATCGCGAGAAGCTGGCTCTCTATGGCCTTAACCTGACCACCGCTGCCACCTACATTCGCAACCGCATCAACGGCAGCACCGCCAGCTACTTCCGCGAGGATGGCGACGAGTATGACATCAAGGTAATGTATGACCCCGAGCACCGTCAGTCGCTTGAGGACATCGAGAACATCACATTATATAATGCGATGGGCAACGGTATCAAGCTCAAGGAAGTGGGCAAAGTTGTCGAACGCTTTACTCCTCCAACTATTGAGCGCAAGGACCGTGAACGCATCATCACAGTATCGACTGTTGTTCAAGACCGCCCCATGAGTGAGGTGATTGCCGACGCTCAACCCGAGATCGACAAGCTCGACCTCCCTGGTGGTGTAACAATCGAGCTTAGCGGTTCTTATGAGCAACAGCAAGACTCATTTGGCGACATGGGTGTCCTTGCCATTCTTATCATCATCTTGGTTTACATCGTGATGGCGGCACAGTTTGAGTCGTTCACCTATCCTGGCATTATCATGAGCTCTATCATGTTTGCCTTCTCGGGTATCGTGCTCATCCTGTTGTTGACTGGTACCAACCTCAACATCATGTCGATGATTGGATCTATTATGTTGATTGGTATTGTTGTAAAGAACGGTATCGTGCTCATCGACTACATCACCCTTAACCGCGAGCGCGGCATGAGCGTGCGCCGCT
>CAMVKS010000065.1 GCA_947167995.1 uncultured Prevotellaceae bacterium | reverse complement strand
AGAGACTATAATTAATTTTTTATTTATTAACTAACAAAACTCAATTAAGATCATGAAGAAATTATTTACTCTTCTTTTCGCAGTTGTGACTGTAGCAGCTTTTGCGGTTCCTACAGCACAAAAAGCTAAAAAGCTTCAGCCACAAAAATCGGAAGCTAAGATTGAGATGCAAGCTCAAAAGGGCGACCTCTACACTGGCAAGGCCGGCATGATGAAGGACTTCACTTCGGGCGTTGACACTATGTACATGACCCCAACAGGAACTTTCTTCTCAGCTTTCTTCCCCTACAATGGTAGCTTGCTCTACAGCTACAACATGGCCTTGATTCCAACTAACGTTGAAACAACTTGGACCAACATCTCTTTAGGTATCGCAAGCGACACCTACGACTGGGTTTACTACAATCCAGCTATCGACGAGGAGTACCTCACTCAGGTAGAAGGTCAGAAAGACTTAGTAGCAACATTCCCCAACTATCCTGGAGGTTGGATTGCACCAAGACTCTATGCTAATGCCTATGATGAAAATGCTAGTTACTATTCTTTCGAAGGTGCTGTGCAGTATGGTGGTAAGTTTGAGCAAGACGTTCTTGGCGACGGTACTACTCTGACCAACATGTATCAGTTCTCACCACGCACCGACTATTTTGAGTATTTCCGCACTTCTTTCGGTGCTGGTTATGGCGAGGATGCTAACTCATTCTATGCTAACCTGCCCGATGCTTATAAAGTAGAAGGTTCAACTAGTGGTAAGATTGTAAACTTTCTCCAGATTTTCAACTATCCTGGACGTCCTTACACCTTCTCACGCATCCAGTTCTATGCTAACTGCACTGTTGATGCTGGCAAGACCCTTACTGCTAAGGTTTGCAAGATTAATGATGGCATAATCGACTTGGACAATCCAATCGCAACAGCTTCTTATGAGTTCCCCGCACAAGTTATGGACGAGACTACTGCAATCGACTTCTACTTCGAGAAAGAGGATCCTGAGCTCGGCCTTACCGAGGAGGACTGGCTCCTTATCGATACCCCTATTGCTGTCGTAATTGAGGGTGTTAATGATGTAGAGAACATTCAGCCACTCATGCAGGCTATTACAAAAGTTGCCGACCTTGCTCACGAAGAGTTCTATGACAACGGACAAGGTGGTTATGGTATGTGGGAGTTCTACGATGCTTCTGGCAATATTGTTGACTCAAAATTCCTCCCCTGCCACTTAGGTTACTATTGGGGCTCAGATGATGACTCTAGTCTTCCTAACAACCTCCTTCTCTCTATCAATGCTCAGATGGCTTACATCGAGACTGTAGCCGACAACGCTACTGAGTACACTATCCCCGCAACTGGTGGTGAGTACACTCTCGAGCTCAAGGCCAGCGAGCCTTACGATGCTTGGAACGTTGAGGAAGTTCCCGAGTGGATGACTGTTGAGGCTACCGATTCACTTGATACTCAGGATAACAGCTACGCTGGCTACACCACTCTTGCTATCACTGTTGAGCCTAACAACAACGGCGAGGTTGTTTACACCCTCCCAGGCACTGAGTTCAAGATCATCGTTGGCGACGGTGGCGGCTCTGCTGCAGTTCCCGGCGACGTTAACGGCGACGGTACTGTTACTGCTGCCGACGTAACTATGCTCTACAACATCCTTCTTAACGATGACTGGACTGGCGTAGTAAATGGCGACCAGAACGGCGACGGCTCTATCACTGCAGCCGATGTTACTGCTGTTTACAACATCTTGCTTGGTAGCTAATAAATTGAACTAAACGATATTTATTAAGAGCGACTACTCATCTTAAATTCACGTTTATTATTTATTAGTCACACACACGAGTAGCCACTCACAATAAATACCCCAACAAAGGCGGCCCTCACACAGCTGGAGGCCGCCTTTCTTTTCTCGGTGATGTCATACAAGAGGAACAACTTCTCAGTTGAATCAAACAACAAGAACAACCCACTAACAACAATAACAACATTTATTTTTTTTGTTGTTCAAGTTGTTTGTAGGTTGTTCAAGTTGTTTGATATAACCGATGCGATGCGTTAGATTACGGTGTCCTCGTCGATGAGGTTGTTCAAGAGGGCGTAGACGGTGAGGCCGGCGACGCTCTTGATGCCGGTTTTTCGCACGATGTTTTTGCGGTGAGTGGTCACCGTGAAGATGCTCACGTTGAGGCGTGCGGCAATCTCCTTGTTCGACAGACCCTTTGCGACCTCTATGAGCACTGCCGTCTCGCGACGTGTGAGTTCATGGTTGCTTGTCGAAGTCTCGCTTGTTGAAGTCTTGGTGCTGAGGTCGCGCAGCGTTTGAAGTATCGACTGACGGCTGTCGCGTATGTCAATCACGGCATCGAAATGCCTTAGCCGCGACTGTTTCACATACTGGTACAGCAGTGCCGCCACAGCCATTTTGCGGCCGTTGCGCAGCTCGTTGACGTTGTCGTTAAGGGTGGGATTGATGATGAGTATGTCGGGCTTGAGCACATCAAGTCGCTGAGCAAGGTCGCTTGCACTGGCCTCAGGTTGCAGAATTTTGAGGTCGGCATGTTGAAGTGTCGATTTCAGCCCCTCCACAATCACCTCCGAAGGCTCTACTATCAATACTTTCCTTTTCATAGGTCAGCGTTTTTTTCAAGTTGCTTAACGTATGGTCCTAATATCTTGTCCTCGATGAGAGAGTGCTTGCGCAAGTCTTGCGATAGCTGCAGGATGTCAAATACCATGTCGATGGCATCGTCATCGTTTTTCATACTCTCCCCTGCCTCTTCTATCTTAGAGGTGGAACTTGCATTGTCTCCACAGGCGGGCAGATATTTGAAGATAATCTGCACCAGGTCGCTGAGCTTGTCCTCGAGGTTGTCGTGGGTGTCGAGGTAACTTTTTATGGCAAACGACCTGTCGTTCTCTCGCTTGAGCAGGCGGCTGATGTGGGGATATACAGTGTTCTCTTCGTGCTCGAAGTGCTCGCGCACTTCATCGAGATAGGCCTTGAAGAATCCTTTTATCGCCTTTCCGGCACGCTCTGGCAGCATCGACGCAATCTTGTCGAGGTGATGTCCAATGTGTGGCAGACGGCGGTTGAGGTAATAGTCGTGAGAGCGCAGCAGATAGGGCACCAAGCCCTCCATGGGAGTGTTCATGATCTCACGTTGCGAGGGCAGATAGCTGTCGTTGCTGTATACTTGGCAGATGAGGAGAAAAAACTCCGGGGCCACACCATATTCTTCGCACACCTGAGCGATAGTCTTGTCGCCAAAGCCCATGGGAATGCCAAAGTGTGACAGCGTCAGCAGCAACTCGGGCTGTGCTGTGACCATTGCCGACAAGTTGCCGTTCTTGTTGTATAGATAGTTGTTCATGTTAGGTTGATAGTGCGGTTTCTTTATTTTGTGAGTATTTCGATGAGCTCTTTCACGCCTTCGGTGGCGGTTTTGGGTATCACATGCACATAGTCGGGGACGTTGCTCGGCTTGGGGTCTATGTAGTAGATTTCGGCAGTCCTTGGCGCATAGTGAAGCAATGATGCCGCAGGATAGACCACGAGCGAGGTGCCTATTACCACAAAGATGTCGGCCTTCTGCGCCAGCATGCATGCGCGCTCGAAGTTGGGCACTGCCTCTTCAAAGAACACGATGTGTGGTCTCACGGCGTCGCCGTAAGGGTCTCTTGTGTCAACACTTGTCTCCAATCCCTTGTCGGTGAGCTTGTCGCATGGCAGGGTGTAGACTCGTTCCTCATGAGTGAGCGAGCGCACCTTCATGAGCTCGCCGTGCAGGTGGAGCACACTTGACGAACCGGCTCTCTCGTGCAGGTCGTCAACGTTCTGGGTGATGACGTTCACATTGAAGTACTTTTCCAGTTCCACCAGCCCGGTGTGTGCCGCGTTGGGCTGCACTTCAGCAAGCTGTGCTCGTCGCTCGTTGTAGAACTTGTGAATCAACGCTGGATTGCGCAGGAATCCGGTGTGGCTTGCCACATCCATTACTGGGTAGTTCTCCCACAGTCCTCCTGCGTCACGGAATGTTGTTATTCCACTCTCGGCACTGATGCCGGCACCCGATGATACTACTAAATTTTTCATGACTTTATGTGTTTAATTGTTTGTTGTTTTTCTCTTAGCGATAGCGCATGCCTCTCGATGGGGATGCACTATCATTTTGCTTGATTTGCAATCTCAAAGTGCAGTTCCTGGCGGAGCGCCTCCATAGCCATTGTCAACATCGACTCATGGTCGAACGCCAAGGGTGGGACATCGTCGATGTCAAACCACTGGGCGCTGGCGGCATCGTCGCCACCGGCAACTTCCTGGACTGGCACTACGCCATAGTAGGCTATGCTTATCACTCGCTCTCGAGGGTCACGGTCGGGAGTGGTAAAGGTGTGGAACTGCTTGAGATAATTGACCTCAAGGCCCGTTTCTTCCTTTAGCTCACGCTTCGCTCCGTGGTCGGCGTCTTCGTCCATCTCGAGAAATCCGCCAGGGAAGGCCCAGCAGCCTTTGAATGGCTCGTTCATGCGCTCTATGAGCAGCACTTTCAACTTGTTGTCGCTGTCGATGCCGAAAATCACGCAGTCGGTAGTGACGCTCGGGTGAGGATATTTATAGCTATATTTGTGTTCACACATGACTTGGCTCTTTTGATTAGATTAGGCTGTTGCCTGTTTTAGTCCACTCCTTGATTATCAATCTTTTGGAATGCGTGCACATTTATAATACATGTACCCAATCCAGTTGCCGTCGTTGTCATAGACCTCCATCCAGTCGGGGTTGGATTCCATGCGCTTGCCGTAGAACCGCTCACCAGTGAGTATTTTCTTGACCTTGTTGCTCTCGGAATGCTTGTCGGTGCCGCTTCTCACCCAGGCATAGCCCCATTGTTGCGACTCGATGGTGTATTCGGTCAAGCCGTTGAGTGCGGCAGCACGGGCGGCACCTTGCTGGTTGTTGTTGCCCGCCTGTTGCTGAGCGGCATTGGTGCTGTCCTGGGTGGTGGTAATGGGCCTATCATATTTGTGAGTGTTATTGCTGGAATAGATTATGTAGAATCCCAATCCCAACAAAATCACTACTGCAGCCGCAAGCGCGGCAAGCAACGGTTTGTTGAGGTTGTTGCTTGATGAATTCACTGGCGGTGCGGCGGTGATTTGGTTTCCGCAATGTGGACACACATGTGCCATGTTGGATACCGATTTACCGCAATGTGGACATCTGATAAGTGCCATAGCTATTGTCTTTTTAGTTTATGATAGATGAATATTGATTGCCAAAGTTACAAAAAAGAATTCAATATTTTGTATTTTCTACACTCAAAATTGCGAGAAAGGCCAATTTGAACTCTGTAGAAACTTATTTGACGTTATTGTGAAGACTCAGTCGAGAAAAATGCCTACCTTTGCACTCATAAATGAAAAAACGATTCTAAATGGCGACTTTTAAAGAACTTGGCGTGCGTGACGACCTGCTGCGCGCTATCGAGATGATGGGGTATGAGAAACCCATGCCCATTCAGGAAATGGTGATACCTCACTTGCTTAACGAAGAAACCGATGTGGTGGGACTGGCTCAGACGGGTACGGGGAAGACCGCCGCCTTCGGCCTGCCCATGCTGCAGCGCATCGACACAGAGTCGCGCGCTACACAGGCTCTTATTCTTGACCCAACGAGAGAGCTGTGCCTTCAAACGAAGACCGACCTCGAAGACTATGCACGCTACATCGACGGGTTGCAGGTGCTGGCGGTCTACGGCGGTGCGAGCATTGAGCCGCAAATCAAGGCTGTCAAGCGCGGGGTGCAGGTGATTGTGGCCACTCCAGGCCGCCTTCAAGACCTCATCAGGCGTGGGGTGGTCAAGCTCGACGACGTGCGCACCGTTATCCTCGATGAGGCCGACGAGATGCTCAACATGGGCTTTGTCGACGACATCAACGAGATTCTCTCGCACGTGCCCGACGAGCGCAAGATGTTGCTATTCAGTGCCACAATGCCTCGTGAGATTGCCAACATAGCCAAGGACTACATGCACGACCCCGTGGAGTTTGTCGCAGGAACGCGCAACGAGGGTTCGGCCAATGTGCGACACCTTTATTATATGGTAAAAGCCAGCGACAAGTACCTTGCCCTCAAGCGCATTGTCGACTACTTGCCGCGCATCTACGGCATAGTGTTCTGCCGCACCCGCGCCAGTGCCCAGGAGGTAGCGTCGCAGCTCATTCAAGACGGATATGACGCCGATGCTCTGCATGGCGACCTCTCGCAGGCGCAGCGCGACGCGGTGATGAAGAAGTTTCGCGAGCGCAACTTGCAGTTGCTTGTTGCCACCGACGTGGCGGCGCGAGGCCTTGACGTGAACGACCTCACCCACATCATCAGCTACAGCCTGCCCGACGATAACGACATCTATAACCACCGCAGCGGTCGCACAGGACGTGCTGGCAAGACAGGCATATCAATAGCCATCATCCACAGCCGTGAGCGCAGCAAGCTCAGGCAAATCGAGAAGCACATTGGCAAGGAGTTTGAGCGACGTGAGGTGCCCAAGGCCGAGGAAATCATCGAGAAGCAGCTCTTCAACCTCGCCGACCGCCTCGAGAACGTGGAGGTGCGTGAGGAGGAGATTGCCCCCTATCTGCCCAATGTGCTCAAGAAGCTCTCCTGGCTCAGTGGCGAAGATGTGGTGAAGCGTCTCTTGTCGCTGGAGTTCAACCGCATGCTCGATTACTACAAGAAGGCTCCGGTGCTCGACATCGTCCCCGAGAAGAAGGAACGCAGCCGTGGCGAGAAAAAGGAGCGAAACGCTCGCAACCGCAAGCCCAACGGCGAGAAGGACCGTCGCACTGGCGAGGACGGCTATGACCGCGTGTTCATCAACGTGGGCAAGAGCCATGGATTCTATGCCCCCGACCTCATTCGCATGATCAACGCCACCGAGGGCGGCAAGAAGGTGGGCATTGGGCGAATCGACCTGCTCACCAACTACTCGCTCTTCGATGTGCGCCAGGGCGATGCTCACACTGTCATCAACGCTTTGCGCAACAGTGAGTTCTTTGGTAAGCGTCTATATCTTGAGATTGCCGATGTGAATAAGGACTATGCCGCAATAAGCTATGAAGGCGAGGTGAAGAAGAACCGTGCCGAGCGACGCAGGGCAAAATTTGAAGGAATGGAACGTGAGCGCCGTCGTCGAAGCGACAGGCGCACCCGTCGCGATGCCGAGCGGGGATTCAAGAAACGCAACAAAAACGACCAAGAGGCACCAGGAAACTACGACAAGTTCATGAAAAAATCACGACGCAAGCGTTGATTTCATGAATTTGCTCCTCTTTTGAGCAAAAAGTAGCAAAAAGATGCTTTTTTATTTCATGTTTTTTATCTATTTTTGTGGTTTGAATAAAACCATAAACTTAAAAACAGATAAATCATGAAAAGAATTTCTATATTACTTCTGGTGCTTGTTGTGGTAGCGACAAGCTTCGATGTCGATGCAAGAAAACGACGCACGGGTAGACAATCCAGCAGCTCGGCTGCGCAGAGTACTGCATTGCCTACCAATGTCACTACTACCGAGAGTGAACTCAGCTATGATGCTGTGAGCTATTTCCGTCGCGCACAACAAGGTGATGCCGAGGCAATGTTTTTGCTTAGTCAATGTTTCAACGATGGCATCGGAGCCAAACAAGACTTCAAGAAGGCCGTTTACTGGGGCAATAAGGCCTCGGAGAATGGATGTACAGCAGGCACCTGGTTTGTGGCAGTTTCTTATGAGACAGGTGAAGGCGTAGCCGAAAGTGAGGCAAAGGCTGAGGAGTGGTATTGTAAAGCTTATAGTCAAGCTTATTCAAAAGCCCAAAATGGAGATCCTGCTTCGCAATATGTGATGGGAAAACTGTATTATTATGGCGATGGAGGCGTCGAAGAGGATAATGACGACGCTGCCTATTGGTTTAGAAAAGCTGCCAATAATGGTTTTGCTCCTGCTATGAATCAGATGGGATTGCTTTACCAGAAAGGTCATGGTGTTGAGGAAGATGATGAAGCCGCCAACAGCTGGTTCCTCAAGGCAGGAAAAGCTGGTGAGTCATGGGGCTATAACAATCTTGCCAACTCTTATCGTGATGGAATAGGTGTTGATCAGAACTATTCCAAGGCCCTTGAATACTATCGCAAGGCCGCCAATATGGGTAATTCCACCTCAATGAATCAAGTGGGACTGCGTTACTGGAATGGACAAGGCGTCGAGAAAGACTATGCCACAGCTCAAAAGTGGTTCTTGAAAGCCGGTGAGGCCGGCGAGGCTTGGGGCTACAACAATTTAGGTAATGACTACCGTGATGGTAATGGTGTGGCTCAGGACTACAACAATGCCTATCAATACTATATGAAAGCAGCCGAGATGGGTAATGGCAATGCTATGAACCAGTTGGGAGTCTTCTATTGGAATGGAAATGGTGTGGCAAAAAATCTCGTTACAGCCAACAAATGGTTCTTGAAAGCTGGTGAAGCAGGAGAATCTTGGGGATATAAAAATTTGGGTGACAGTTATCGTGATGGTGAAGGTGTTCAGAAAAGCTTTTCAAAAGCCCAGGAATACTATGAGAAAGCAGTTGAGTTAGGCAATGATGAAGCAGCAACAGCATTAGATAATCTCATTGTGGGCGAAGGTAATAAATACATTGGTGACTGGGAATATGTCACAGGGCGTGCTGCAATCACAATTTCAATCCATTGGTACTCCAATATTGACGAAACCGACGAGGATAACTGGCTTTACGGTGAAATATATGGTGGAGCCAGGACGCCATTCATGGATGGTGAGGTCGTTGTTGGACAAATAAGAAATGGTGTGCTTGAACTGAGCAATAGTAACGGCTATGACCTCACTTGTCGCATTGTGAATGGCAAGTTGCAGATTACAGGATTGTATGGCGAGGGTGATAGATCAAAGACAACGTTCACAAAATATTGATGTGCTATTTTAGCAGCGCTGGAGAGATAAACGAAAAAAATGGTTATCTTTGCAGTTCAAAATTGAAACAATATTAAAACTTTAATCATATCATTTATGCAAGACGAGAAAGATTTACAACAAGAACTTAATGAACAGACTGTTGCCCAGGAGGCACCTTCTACGTCGCAGGTAAATGAGGAGATAGAGCTCGCCGAGAACGCGTTTCGTCCGCTCAAGGAAGGCGAGAAGTATGTCCCCATTCTGCGTCCCGAGAAGAACTATCCCGAGGTGACACCCTATTCGGTCTCGATGGGGCTTATCATGGCGGTGATATTCAGTGCCGCAGCAGCCTATTTGGGACTGAAAGTGGGACAGGTGTTTGAAGCGGCGATTCCCATCGCCATCATCGCGGCAGGTATTGCTGGCGTGACCAAGCGCAAGAACTCACTTGGCGAGAACGTGATTATCCAGTCGATTGGTGCTGCCAGCGGTATTGTGGTGGCTGGTGCCATCTTCACGCTGCCGGCGCTCTACATCCTGCAACAGAAGTATCCCGACATGACCGTCAACTTCCTTGAGGTGTTCCTCAGCTCGTTGCTTGGTGGTATTTTAGGAATTTTGTTCTTCATCCCGTTCCGCAAGTACTTTGTGAAAGAGAAACATGGTGAATTCCCCTTCCCCGAGGCTACTGCCACCACTCAGGTGCTGGTACAGGGTCAGAAGGGCGGCGAGCAGGCCAAACCGCTGCTCATCGCCGGTCTGGTGGGTGGACTCTACGACTTCCTGATGAGCTCATTCGGATGGTGGAAAGAGGTTATCTCTACCACTGCCATCCCTGCAATGCAGAATTTTGCCGACCAAACCAAGTATGTGTTCAAAGTCAATGTGAGTGCTGCGACCCTGGGTCTCGGTTTCATTATTGGCCTCAAGTACAGCTTCATCATCTTTGCCGGTAGTGCATTCATCTGGTGGGTTGTGGTTCCATTGTTTGCTGCTGTAAGTCCTGAGATGGCTGGCATGGCGACCGACGACATTTTCAAGGACTTTGCACGTTCAATCGGTATTGGTGGTATCGCCATGAGCGGTATCATTGGCATCATCAAGTCGTGGGGCGTCATCAAGAACGCTGTGGGCCTTGCTGGCAAGTCGTTCAAGAAGGGCGGCTCGGTAGAGAAGGAGGAGCGCACTCAGCGCGACATCCCTATGAAGGCGCTGGTGTTTGCCTTGGGCGCAGCTTTGATAATCACCTTCGTGTTCTTCTGGATTGGCGTGATTCACAACCTGCCACAGGCAATAGTGGCATTCATCGTTGTTGTGGTTATAGCATTCCTGTTCACCACCGTTGCAGCCAACGCTATCGCCATCGTGGGTAGCAACCCCGTGAGCGGTATGACGCTGATGACTCTTATCATCGCTTCGGGTATCTTCGTTGCCGTTGGCCTTAATGGCTGGCAGGGTATCGTTGCTTCGATGATTATTGGTGGTGTGGTTTGTACCGCACTGTCGATGGCTGGTGGTATGGTTACCGACATGAAGATTGGTTACTGGATTGGTACCACTCCAGCCAAGCAGCAGACCTGGAAAATGCTCGGCACAGTTCTCTCGGCAGCAACCGTGGGCGGTGTAATGATTATCTTGAACAAGACCTATGGCTTCTATGAAGGCGCTGTTCCTGGCGAAGCTCCTCTTGTAGCTCCTCAGGCCAACGCTATGGCAGCCGTTATCGATCCATTGATGACTGGTGGCGAGACTCCATGGACATTCTACATCTGTGGTGCCATCCTCGCTTGCCTGCTCAACTGGCTCAAGGTTCCCGCATTGCCTTTCTCGCTGGGTATGTTCATCCCATTCCAGCTTAACACTCCACTCCTCATTGGCGGTATCATCAGCTGGTTTGTGAGCACCCGCAGCAAGGACGAGAAGCTCAACAAGGCCCGCATGGACAAGGGTACACTCATCGCCAGCGGTTTCATAGCCGGTGGTGCCCTGATGGGTGTGGTGAGCGCCGCGATGAAGTTTGGTGGATTCAAGTACGAGAGTCCGCTCAGCGATGGCATGTCGAGCACCCTCGGCCTGATAATGTACATAGCACTGATTATCTACTTCAGCATCTCTTGCCTCAAGGCAAAGAAAGATAAATAATCAAAACTCACTCTCTTTTTGAGTGACGGGGGATCGAGACACACAATCTCGGTCCCTTTTTTGCTTGAATCTCCTCTTCTTCAACTCTTTAACTCACATTTGACTCGCTTCTTAATTAATAATTGGGTTTAAAAAAACGTGAAAAAGGCACTTATTAGAAAAAAATCGTTTATCTTTGCAGTTTGTAATAACCGAAAAAATACAACATTAAAAATATGGCACAGAACGAAGACGTTTTCAAGAAGATTGTTTCGCATTGCAAGGAGTATGGGTTTGTGTTCCCCTCAAGTGAGATTTACGACGGCCTGGGCGCAGTCTATGACTACGGACAGAACGGTGTGGAGTTGAAAAACAACATCAAGCGTTATTGGTGGGAAGCCATGACGCTGCTGCACGAGAATATCGTGGGAATCGACTCGGCGGTGTTTATGCACCCAACCATCTGGAAGGCCAGTGGCCACGTCGATGCTTTCAACGACCCCTTGATCGACAACCGAGACAGCAAGAAACGTTACCGTGCCGATGTGCTCATTGAGGACCAGCTTGCCAAGTTTGAGGAGAAGATGGACAAAGAGGTGGCTAAAGCCAAGAAGCGCTTTGGCGACAGCTTCGACGAGGCGATGTTCCGCCAGACCAACCCCCGCGTGCTTGCCAACAAGGCCAAGTGGGACGAGCTGCACAGCCGCTTTGAGAAGGCGATGAACGACAACGACCTCGAGGAGCTCAAGCAAATCATCCTCGACTACGAGATTGTCGACCCCATCAGCGGCACCCGCAACTGGACCGATGTGCGCCAGTTCAACCTCATGTTCAAGACCCAGATGGGAAGCAGCAGCGACAACACCATGGACGTGTATCTGCGTCCCGAGACCGCTCAGGGTATCTTTGTGAACTTCCTCAATGTTCAGAAGACCGGTCGCATGCGTCTGCCTTTCGGTATCGCTCAGATTGGTAAGGCATTCCGCAACGAGATTGTGGCTCGCCAGTTTGTGTTCCGCATGCGTGAATTTGAGCAGATGGAGATGCAATTCTTTGTTCGTCCCGGTGAGGAGCTCAAGTGGTTTGAGGTGTGGAAAGAGCGCCGCCTGCAGTGGCACAAAGCACTGGGTATGGGAGACGAGAAATACCGCTTCCACGACCACGAGAAGCTTGCCCATTATGCCAACGCAGCCACCGACATCGAGTTCCAGATGCCGTTCGGCTTCAAGGAGGTGGAGGGCATCCACAGCCGCACCAACTTCGACCTGTCGCAGCACGAGAAGTTCAGCGGCAAGAAGATTCAATACTTCGATCCAGAGCTCAACGAGAGTTACACACCTTACGTTATCGAGACCTCGATTGGCGTGGACCGCATGTTCCTCTCAGTGATGTGCTCAAGCTACGAGGAGCAGAAGCTTGAAGGCGGCGACACCCGAGTGGTGCTGCATCTGCCCAAGGCATTGGCTCCTGTCAAGTGTGCCGTGCTGCCACTCGTGCGCAAGGACGGCATGCCCGAGAAGGCTCGCGAAATCATGGACATGCTCAAGTTTGACTTCGCTTGCCGCTACGACGAGAAAGACAGCGTGGGCAAGCGCTACCGCCGCATGGATGCCATAGGCACCCCCTACTGCATCACCATCGATGGACAGACTATCGAGGACAACACCGTGACACTGCGCGACCGCGATACCATGGAGCAGCAGCGTGTGGCTATTGCCGACCTGCCAGCAATCATAGGCGAGCAGTGCAGCCTCAACAACTTGCTCAAGAACAATTCATAAAGATTTTAATATAGAACGTCTATAACAAAGATAAACAATGAAGAAGTTACCTTTTATTTTAATTGTTGTGGCACTGATGGGAGTAGTGTTCTCGTCATGCTTCAAGGACGATGACAATATCGACAAGTATGCCGACTGGTATGCGGCAAACATTGACTGGTATGAGGCTCAGCTGGCACTGACCGAGGGCGGCTCCAAGTATTACACTGCCTATACTGCTCCTTGGGACCCTGCAGCCGAAGTGCTGATTCATTGGTTCAACGATACTAACAAGACCAAGAACAACCTGAAGCCATTGTTTACCTCGATGGTTGATGTGAAATATCATCTGCGACTCTACGATGGAACCCCCATCGACTCGTCGTTCCTGAGTACCTCGCCTGCCGACAGCCTCTTCCGTTGCCGCCTCAACACCGGTGTGATAGAAGGGTGGGGCATCGCGATTCCCAGGATGCACATTGGCGACAGTTGCCGTGTGATTATTCCCTACAACGTGGGTTACGGAACAAAGGCAAGTGGAGAAATCAAGCCTTATTCCACTCTTCAGTTCGACATCAAGCTCGTGGGAATTCCCTACTATGAGCATTGATGATTATTGACTTTTTTAGCACAAAACCATGGTTGAGTTTTTTCAGTCATGGTTTATTTTTTTGTATTAGTGTCCGATAAAAGTCTATACTAATATGTTTATCTCATTGAGATACGGGCCCGTCAGCGTGTCGCGAGTGGCTGTCAGGCTGCATCGCGTGGCATCGCCACGTGAAAAGCAAGAAAACCTAAATTGAGGCCATACGGGCCCGTC
>CAMVKS010000064.1 GCA_947167995.1 uncultured Prevotellaceae bacterium | reverse complement strand
GAACGTTGTCAGCAGCTTGCCAGCGAACTGCCCGACTGCAACATTGTCTATTACGAGACAGGTAACACCGATGTTCTTGAGGATGAAGGTGTGGAGGACTATGATGTCTTTGTCGCACTTGGTGATAGTAGCGAAAGCAATATCTTGAGTTGTGTCATGGCCAAGGAGTTGGGAATGCGTAAAACTATCGCGCAGGTCGAGAACTTGCAGTTTGTCAACGAGGCCGAGAGTCTTAACATTGGAACTATCATTAACAAGAAACTCATTGCTTCGAGTACTATATTTCAAATGATGATTGATGCCGACACCGAGACATCTAAGAGCCTTGCTCTTGCCGATGCCGAGGTGGCCGAACTCGAGGTGGGAGCTGGTGCCAAGGTCACAAAGGCTATGGTCAAGGATTTGCGCCTGAGCCGCGACATGACAATTGCCGGACTGGTGCGCAATGGCGAGGGATTCCTTGTCACAGGTGACACTCAACTGCAGGCAGGTGATCGAGTGGTAGTATTCTGTCTGGCAGGAGCTATTCACAAAATTGAGAAAATGTTTGGTTGATTAAATATAACACTTAGCACTTATAACAATATCCCATGCACATGATGATGCGACATAGGACTTTTTCCAAGACCATCAACTACCCAATGGTGTTGAGAGTGGTGGGATGGCTGCTCATGATAGAGGCGTTTTTCATGATAGCTCCTCTCATCGTGTCGGTTATCTATGGTGAAGACTGGGATGTCATTTATTTTGCGATTTCGGTGGTTGTTACTTTTGTGGCGGGGCTTTTCATGAATTTCCGCATCAAGCCATCGAGCAAGGCCATGCGCAAGCGTGAGGGACTTCTCCTCACTGCCACTGTGTGGGTTTTCTTCTCGATTTTTGGCATGATACCTTTCTTGCTGTCTCATACGGTGACAGGTATCACCGATGGCTTCTTTGAAACCATGTCGGGTTTCACAACCACTGGAGCTTCGGTCATTAAAGATGTGGAAGCATTGCCTCGGGGTATCTTGTTCTGGCGCTCAATGATGCAGTGGATTGGGGGTATGGGAATCATCCTGTTCACCCTTGCCGTGTTGCCAATGCTTAATTACAAGGGTGGAGTGTCGCTTTTCAATAGCGAGGTTACTGGCATTACACACGAGAGAATGAGACCACGTGTGAGTCAGACTGCCAAGAGCCTTTGGACCATTTATCTTGTCTTTACTGTTGTCCTGACTTTGTTGTTGAGCTTTGGTCCAATGGGTTGGTATGATGCTCTTTGTCACACCATGAGCACTGTGTCAACGGGAGGTTTCTCTACTAAGAATAGCGGACTTCACTTCTGGCATGACTATTATACCGATATTGTTATCATGATTTTCATGCTGCTGTGTGGAATCAATTTCACGATTATTTATAAAGTGGCTGTTCAGGGCAAGTTCAGCGAAATTAAGCGTAGCGACACGCTCAAGTGGTATCTTACTATTGTGCTGGTGGGCTCGATTGTCGTTTTTGCACGCATTGCCTACAAGAGCTTTGTCGATACTTGGCATTATGGAGCTATTCTTGCTTTCTTCGATACCATATCGGCGATTACTTCTACTGGATTTGCAACCTACGACTATGAACATGAAGGTGAGTTTATTTTCTTCTTCTTGATGCTGCTCATGTTCTTTGGCGGTATGGCCGGCTCAACAGCTGGTGGTGCAAAGATTGACCGTCTCGTTGTTCTGCTCAAGAATGTGAAGAACGAGCTGTACAAGGTTGTTCACAGTAGCGCAGTCACTGCCGTGAGGCTTGATGGCAAATCGGTCCCCCACATGATTGTAGAGAAAATTCTTGCATTCTTGTCGATATATGTTGTGGTCATGGTAGTAGTGGCAGTTGTGCTCACGCTCTTTGGGATGCCGGCTTTTGATGCTCTTTTCAACTCTTTGTCGGCGATAAGCAACATTGGTTTTGGATATGGCGAGATGACAGGAGGTGAAGACAAGTTTGCAATGATATCGCCATTTTGTAAGTGGCTTTTAGCTTTTGAGATGCTGGTTGGGCGTCTCGAGGTGTTCACGGTACTGTCGCTCTTCACTCCAGGATTTTGGAGAAAAGACTAAAGCGGTATACTGTGAGCAAACAAATGAGAAATGAAAAAACGCGAGTATAATGAAATGAAAAAAACTAATTCAGATGAGTAAAGATGATTATTTGTACGACGGGTACGGTGTCGACACGTCGGCTATTAAAGAGAGGGAAAAGAAAGAACGGCAAGCTAAGGAAAAGAAAGCTGATGATGGCACCAATCTTTCGGCATGGAAGCGATTCCTGAACTTCTTCAGGAATGGCAGGACACGATTCGCCATGGGATTAGTGCTGGTGATTCTTGGTGTGTATTTTCTCATCACATTTCTGTCTTTTGTGCTTTTTGCCGGAGGAAGTGACCAGGGAAAAGTGGAGCATTACTCTGTTATAGAAAATGCCGATCCCGCCAATGTCACTAAAGCTGTAGACAATTTTGGTGGCGCAATTGGTGCTACCACAGCTCAATATATTATTGGTTATGGTGTGGGACTGGCTGCTTTCATCATCGTGATTTGGTGTTTCACTTTGGGTATGAGACTCATACGCAAGAAACCGACTCAGTTCTATACCTATACCTTAATATCATTATACAGTATTCTCACTTTCTCGATGTTGCTCGGAGCATGCACCTACTATGCCGAGTTCTCTTTCTTCAGGTTGGGAGGCGACTTTGGATATTATGCCAACCATTGGCTTTGTGGATTGGTGGGTGTGCCAGGAATGCTGGCGGTGAATGTTATATTGCTGGTATTATGGATCTTGGTGTGCTACAACACTATCATGTTCTTGTATAAGACCATGAAGAGTGTGCGTGAGAAAAGACGCATGCTCAAGGAAGAAAATGAAAATGTTAGGGTAGGGCACAACCAAGAGGCCGCTGCCGATTTTAAAGGCGACGATCAGTCGGGGAAGAAAAAAGAAAAAAAACGCTCTATTGTTGACCGATTGGTCGACAAAAAAAGTGATGACGAGCCGGCCGACAAGGCCTCAACAAGAAAACGCTCGTCAAAGCGCACGTCAAAGCCTGGTGATGACCCCGACATGAAGATTCAAAAAGCAAAAAATATAGAACTCGCCAAGGGAGTGACTAATCCGCATGACCCCACCGGTGAATATATGCACTACCGGTTTCCTACTTTAGACTTGCTTGCCGACATCAAGACCAATGTTGACAATGTCGACATCAGCGAGCAGGAAAACAACAAGAGGCGAATTGTGGAGACTCTTGGGCAATATGGCATCGGGATAAAGAACATTATCGCACACGTGGGACCAACTGTTACGCTTTTTGAGATAGTGCCCGAAGAGGGAGTGCGCATCAGCAAGATACGCAACCTTGAAGATGATATCGCACTCAGCCTGGCGGCTTTGGGAATCCGCATCATCGCACCTATGCCGGGAAGGGGTACCATAGGAATAGAAGTGCCTAACCATGACCCACAAGTGGTCCCCATGCGAGAGGTTATTGCCTCTAAGGCGTTCCAGGACAGCAAGGCCGCTCTGCCCATGGTGCTTGGATGCACGGTGAGCAACGATGTCTTTGTCACCGACCTTGCCAAGATGCCGCACTTGCTCGTTGCCGGTGCCACAGGACAAGGTAAATCGGTGGGATTGAATGCTATTATCGCTTCGTTGTTATATAAGAAAGGTCCAAGTGAGCTTAAGTTTGTTCTTATCGACCCTAAAAAGGTTGAATTCAGCCTGTATGCCTCTCTTGAGAAGTACTTCTTTGCAAAGGTGGAAGGCGAAGACAAAGCAATCATCACCGACACTGCCAAGGTTGTGCAGACTCTCAACTCTCTTGTACAAGAAATGGAGAACCGTTATTTAGTGCTTGAGGAAGTGGGTGAGCGCAAGTTGGAGGATTATAACCGCAGGTGGAAGAATGAACTGCGTCACAAGATGGATGAGAGCGGCAAGTTCTACCAGTATATGCCATATATTGTGGTGATTGTCGATGAGTTCAGCGACCTCATCATGACGGCTGGCAAGGAAGTGGAGACTCCCATCGTGCGCATCGCACAGAAAGCTCGTGCGGTGGGCATTCACATGATTATCGCCACTCAGCGACCTTCATCCAATGTGATCACGGGTCTTATCAAGGCCAACTTCCCTGGACGCATCGCCTTCCGCGTGTCGCAGCTTGTTGACAGCCGCATCATTCTTGACAGGCCTGGCGCTCAGCAACTCATCGGACGCGGCGACATGCTCTTCTCGGCCAATGGGGAGATAACTCGCCTGCAGTGTCCTTTGATCGATACTCCTGAGATTGTGAACATCTGCTACTATATCAAGGAGCAGGAAGACGCCGACACCGAGGTTAGTCATGAACAGCCCTACATCTTGCCCGACTATGAGGGCGATACAGCGGGTGGAGGCGATGACTATGGTTCAAGTTCAGGGGCTCTTGGCGACCGCGACCCATTGTTTGAAGAGATTGCAAAACTGGTTGTTCAGAGCGATACAGCTTCTACTTCGTCGTTGCAACGTCGTTACAATATCGGTTACAATCGAGCAGGACGCATCATGGACCAGCTCGAGGCGGCAGGCATTGTGGGACCAGCATCGGGAGGTAAGCCACGAAAGGTGCTGATGGACCCAATGGATCTCGATCAGATGTTTTAATCAAGACATCGCATCGGTCGGTTTCTTTCATGATTAAACCACTCTACAAGTTTGAAGTCAAATTATATAAACTAAATGAATATATGAGAAAAACAGTATTATTGATATTATCATTATTTCTTGTCTCGGCGAGTGCTTCTGCGCAGTCGCCAGCAAGTGTTGTCGACAAGGTGGTTTCGGCCCTCAGAGGGGGTAAGGCTGTGAGTGCCAGTTACTCTATCTCCTCCAAGCAAGGGTCGTCGCAAGGCACTATAGTTATTAGTGGCAAGAAGTTTCGAGTTCTTGCCAGTGATGTGAAATGCTGGTATAATGGCACAAACATGTGGTCCTATTCGGCAGCTACGGGCGAGGTGAATCTCACTAATCCCACTGCTGCCGACTTGCAGATGACCAACCCGTACAGTGCCGCACAGAATTTCAAGAACAGTTACATTGTCTCTAAAGGTGGCTCGGGCAACGGCACTTACACCGTGCGTTTCACCCCAAAGAAAAAGAGCAATGTCAAGCACATGCTTGTTACTGTTTCAACTTCCACTTGGCTCATAAGCAAGGCTGTGATAGTAGAGAATAGTGGCGCTACGACAACTATTTCTATCAGCAACTATAACCGCAATGCAAGTGCTTCGGCAAGCACTTTTGAGTTTGACAAGAATCAAGTGCCAGCCGGAACCGAGGTCGTGGATTTGAGATAAGACCCGATAGGGTTTTGCACATAGCAGAGTGGTGTGTCAATATTCATTGGCACACCACTCTGTTTTAGTCTAATGACTTATTTGTGACTTATAGCTCTAAGTTGAAGTCCTTGCGGCGGAAAACGAAGTTGCGACCTAAATATTTCTCGCGGACGACGGGGTTCTCGGCAAGTTCCTCGCTTGTGCCCTGGAAGAGAATTTTGCCCTCGAAGAGCAAGTAGGCGCGGTCGGTGATGCTGAGTGTCTCGGGAGCGTTGTGGTCGGTGATGAGAATGCCTATGTTCTTGTGCTTGAGGCTGTAAACGATGCTTTGGATGTCTTCTACCGCTATAGGGTCTACTCCCGCAAAAGGCTCATCGAGCATGATGAAGCGAGGATTGATAGCAAGACAGCGGGCAATCTCGGTGCGGCGACGCTCACCACCACTCAGGCGGTCGCCCAGGTTCTTGCGCACTTTCTCGAGGTGGAACTCCGAGATGAGTTCTTCGAGTTTGTCGCGCTGATACTCAGGACTTGTATTGGTCATCTCGAGAACTGTGCGTATGTTGTTCTCTACAGTGAGCTTGCGAAACACCGAGGCCTCCTGAGGAAGATAGCCAATGCCAAGCTGGGCGCGGCGGTACACAGGCAGCTTTGTGATCTCCACATTATTTATAAATACGCGGCCTTCGTTGGGAGTGACAAGGCCAGTGGTCATATAGAAAGTGGTGGTTTTTCCTGCTCCATTGGGGCCCAGCAGACCCACTATCTCACCCTGACGAACGTTGATCGACACATGGTTGGCGACGGTGCGCTGACGATATTTCTTTACAAGATTGTCGGTCTGAAGCACCAGTTCGCCATTGTCGCCACCTTTTTTAAGCATGGCGACGACAGCGTCGGTGACTTCGGTGATTTTTTTAGAGTCGCTGATATCGTCACCAGTCGCTAACGTGATGGAAGAGGGCTTTTCCTGGCTCGACTTGTTATCCTTGTCTCGGTTGCGAAACAGTTTCATTTCTTCATCTTAAGGCGGGTCTTGATATAGTCGGTCAGCAAATTGATGGCAACCTCGTTATGGCCACCTTCGGGGACGATGATGTCGACATAGCGCTTGCATGGCTCAATGTGCATCAGGTGCATGGGCTTGAGCACTCTCTGGTAGCGGTCGATAACTTCTTGTGCTGTGCGGCCACGCTCGATGCAGTCGCGAGAAATCACGCGGATGAGACGATCGTCGCCATCGGCATCAACAAACACCTTTATATCCATCATTTTGCGAAGGCGTGGGTCGCTCATTACAAGAATGCCCTCGATGAGCACTACGTCATGTGGCTCCATGTGGACTGTCTCCTCTTGTCGGGTGCAGGTGAGGTAGCTGTAGGTGGGCATCTCTATGGCTTTGCCCTGCTTGAGCATCTTCAAGTGCTCAAGAAGCAAGTTCCAGTCGAATGCTGCAGGCTCGTCGAAATTGATTTTCTGACGATCCTCAACGGGCACATGGCTCGAATCTTTGTAATAAGAATCTTGAGATATTATTCCTACTTCACCCTTTGGAAGGCGCTCCATGATTTTGCGTACTACGGTGGTCTTTCCCGAACCTGTTCCGCCTGCTATACCAATGATAAACATGTTATTATATTTTTAAAGTTTTGATTTCGGGGCCTAAAATCTTACAAAGGTAATTATTTTATTGATATAATTCAACTCTTAATGTGAAAAAAAGATTAACTCGCGTTGTTTTACCATGCAACTTTTGGTGTCTTCTAATAAAAAAAATTAAATATGGATGATTATTGATGGGAAATGGTTATTTTTGCAAAAAGTTTTTATCGGTGTGACTCATCTTTGTGGGTCTCGATTTTTTAATGATATTGACAACTGCGCGAAATGAACATTATAACACTTCACGACACTTTACCTGCTGTTTTTGCGGGAAGACAGCCCACACACAGCGAGATCTGGCAGCGTGATGTGACTTTTGAAAAAGGAAAGAATTATCTTGTCAGCGCCGAGAGTGGCACTGGCAAATCTTCCCTGTGTAGCTATATCTATGGCTATCGCAACGATTATAGCGGCACTTTTGCTTTCGACGGAAAGGATATCAAGACTCTAACAATCGAGCAGTGGTGCTCGGTGAGAACTCATCACATCGCCTATCTGGCACAGGACATGAAGTTGTTTCCAGAGCTCACTGCATTAGAGAACATCATGCTCAAGAACTCTATCACACATCACAAGACTGTGCAGGAGATAGTGGAAATGATGAGGCGACTGGGTATTGACAATAAACTTGACACTCCTGTCTCGAAACTCTCAATAGGGCAGCAGCAACGTGTGGCGATTGTGAGAACTTTGTGTCAGCCATGCGATTTCATTGTGCTTGACGAGCCAGTGAGCCATCTCGACGACGTCAACAATCTCATTGTGGCACAGATGGTCATGCAGGAAGCTAAGCGACAAGGGGCAGGAATCATTTCTACCTCGGTGGGCAATAACGTGAAGATTAGTGTTGACAAGGAGTTTAAGCTATGAGCAAGAAGAATAATGATAACACAAGCAAGTCGTTGTTGTGGAAGCTCTTGCGCAAGCACATCAGCGCTTCGCAACTGGTGGGGTTCTCCTTGGCAAGTCTCATTGGACTCACCATTGTGATTCTTGCTGTGCAGTTTCATCAGGATGTGAAGCCTGTTTTTGATGACGAAGAGAGTTTCATAAGGAAAGATTATCTTATTGTCACTCGCAAGGTGTCGACAGCCAAGACATTCCTAGGTGGAAGCAATGAATTCAAACCGCAAGCCATCGCCGAGATAGAGGCGCAGCCGTGGTGCCGAAAGGTGGGCAAGTTCTCGAGCAACGACTACAGCCTGTATGCGACAATGTCGGTAGGAAGCATGGGTCAGTCGATGGAGACGATGATGTTTTTTGAGGCCATACCCACCGAGTTTATCGATGTTACCGACCGGGATTGGAAATTTGACCCCGAGCATCCCGAGGTGCCCGTGATTATGTCGAGAGATTATCTTTCTCTGTATAATTTTGGCTTTGCGGCAAGTCAGGGATTGCCACAGGTGAGCGAGGGTATTGTCTCAAGTGTGCCCCTGTTGTTTACTTTCCGTGGAAATGGGCGCAGCGAGACGCTCAAAGGGCGAATTGTGGGGTTCTCCAACAGGCTCAATACCATTGTGGTGCCCGAAGAGTTTATGAAATGGAGCAACGAACGATATGGCAGTGGCGTCGAGAGAGATCCATCAAGGCTCATTATCGAGGTCAACAGTCCTGGCGATGTAAAGATGCAGCGATTTCTCGATGATCACGGCTACCAGGTTGCAGGCGACAAGTTGCAGCAAGGAAAGGCTCACTATTTCCTGAACTTGGTTGTGACAATAGTCATTATTGTGGGCATCATCATCAGCCTGCTGTCTTTCTTCGTGCTCATGTTGAGTATTTTCCTCTTGCTCCAGAAGAACACCAAGAAACTGCAAGACTTGCTCCTGCTGGGATATTCGCCAGCTCAGGTGTCTAAAACCTATATCAACATGGTGGCTGCTATCAATGCCGCCGTGTTGGTGGTGGCGGTAATCATTATGCTTGTGTCTCGTGCATCCTATATGAGCATGCTCAAGTCGCTCGGCACTGACGGAGGAAACATAATTATCGCTCTCATCGTAGCAGTGATTATCATGGCTCTCATTACTGCCGGAAACATAATTGCAATTAAACGAAAAATCAATTCGCTATGGATTCATAGCTCATAGCTTATAGACTTTACAGTTCACAGTTTTTTAGTGTTTTTCAAAGAAAAAAATCACTTAACACTTATTACTTATAACTTAGTACTTACAACTTACTTTTTAATATACTTATGACTAAAATTATAGCTATTGCAAATCAAAAAGGTGGAGTCGGAAAAACTACCACATCTATTAATCTTGCAGCTTCGCTTGCAACTCTGGATAAGACTGTGTTGCTCATTGATGCCGATCCGCAAGCCAATGCCACTTCGGGGCTCGGAGTCGACCCCAAGCAGCTGCAGTCGTCGGTCTATGAGTGCCTTGTCGACGATTATCCACTTGAAAGTGCAATAGTTCCTACTGGTGTGGAAGGACTTGATGTGCTGGGTTCGCGAATCGATCTCGTGGGGGCCGAATTGGAACTCATCAACAAGCCTGGCAGGGAGAAAGTGTTGCGCTCTATGCTCAGTGACTTGAAGAAACAATATGATTATATTCTCATCGACTGCAGCCCTTCTCTTGGGCTCATAACAGTCAATGCACTCACTGCCGCCAATAGCGTTATCATTCCTGTGCAAGCCGAGTACTTTGCGCTCGAGGGCATCAGCAAGTTGCTCAACACCGTGCGAATCATAAAGGCCAAACTCAATACGGGACTGCACATCGAGGGATTCCTGCTCACCATGTATGATGCGCGTCTGAGGCTTGCAAATCAAATTTATGAAGAGCTCAAGAGCCACTTCGGCGATATTGTCTTTACCACTGTAATACCACGCAACACACGCTTGAGTGAGGCTCCAAGCCACGGGCTGCCCGCAATACTTTACGACCCGCACAGCAGCGGAGCTATCAGCCACATCCAGTTGGCTAAAGAACTTATAGAGAAGTCGAAATAGGCTTTCCCCACCATATGTGTGTACGACTGCTCCCGTCTCGGGCTTTGAGGGGGGGTGGCTTGTGACAGCACTTCTTCAATAACTATAACACCGTGAATAGCTGTTAATAAACTAAAAAGGCGTGGTTTTTAGCTATTTTTTTTGTAACTTTGCAAGCTGAAATGTTTTTCAGTCCTAATAATTGACAACAGTAAAATACAGTATATGAAGCGAAACGCATTAGGCAGAGGTCTTGATACTTTGATATCTATGGAAGATATCCAAACCGAAGGCTCTTCGGGAATCAACGATATCGACATCAAGAAAATCTCACCCAACCCCGACCAGCCACGCACCACCTTCGACAAGGAAGCTCTGGAAGAACTGGCTGCGTCGATACAAGAGATTGGCATCATACAGCCTCTCACTCTGCGCAAGATTGATGATGACAATTTCCAGATTATCTCTGGAGAAAGACGTTTCAGGGCGGCTAAGATGGCCGGCCTGAAAACTGTCCCGGCCTACATTCGTGAGGCTAACGACACCGAGCTCACCGAGATGGCACTCATCGAGAACATACAGCGTGAAGACCTCAATGCTATCGAAATTGCACTCACTTTGCGCAAGCTCATCGATCAGTACCACCTCACTCAGGAAAGGCTGAGCGAGAGAATTGGGAAAAAACGCACTACAATAGCCAACTTCCTGCGACTGCTCAAGTTGCCCGCCGAGATTCAGCTTGGTCTTCGTGACAAGAGTCTCGATATGGGGCATGCACGCGCTTTATTGTCGGTGGCCGATCCTGCCTTGCAGTTAAAATTATATAACGAGACACTTAAAAAAGGTTTATCGGTTAGACAAGTCGAGCAGCTGGCTAAGGCTTACCAGCAAAGTGTGAACAATGGTGAAAATGACCACCCAGCACCCTCAAAGCACCGCCACAACGGTGATTTTGACATTCTGACCAATCATCTGTCAAAGGCTTTTGGCGTTCCCGTGAAGTTGAAATGCGACACCTCGGGTAAAGGATTAATAACATTTGCCTTCAACGACGATGATGAACTTAACAGAATTATAACTATCTTTGACCGTTTAAAAGACAATAATTGACTACTAAATAATTGAATCTTGAGTGATCGTCTGCATGTAGTGGAAATTACTCAAGGCTATGGATTTTGAAGTGAAAACAGGATGCAAAACATCACAGGCTAAAGTGCGCACAATGGTATTGATCGTTTGTGCAATGGTGGTGATTATCTGTAAAGCTCAAGATTCAACGCGAGTGGATCACAATCATGGAATAGAGGTGGTTGGAGATACTGTAATTCTTAACGATAGTATCGCCGATTTCACGGCTGTGGTTGTGAAAAAAGACACGACGGCAATCGAGGTTAAAAAGTTTAACCCCGATCCCAACAGGGCTATGTGGCTTTCGATTCTTTGCCCGGGATTAGGACAAATCTACAATCACCGATATTGGAAACTGCCCATTGTTATTGGTGCCTTTGTGGGGCTCACTTATGGCATGACTTGGAACAATCGCATGCTCAACGATTATAGCAAGGCCTATCGCGACATTAGTGATAATGACCCCAACACTCGCAGTTACATGGATTTTTATCCTCCCACCGTGAAGGAGAGTGACCTTGACAAGTCTTGGCTCACTAACACCCTCAGGAACAGGAGGGATTACTACCGCCGATATCGTGACATCTGCATCATTGGTATGGCGGCCGTTTATCTGCTCAATGTTGTTGATGCCTATGTAGATGCATCTATGATGCATTTCGACGTCAGCCCCGACCTGTCGATGAGATGGGGACCTGCAGTAATCGACAACAACGTGTCGCAACTACCTTCGATAGGATTGGGATGCGCATTTGAGTTTTGATTTAGTTGTAAGTGAAATGAGTAATGATAATGATTCATTCTGAATAAAATATTTATTATGAAATACAAAGTACTATTATTAACATCGATTACATTGTTGACTGCGGTATTCGTCTCCAAGGCCCAGAACAGGAGCATCCTGTCGTTGAAGGAGTCGATTACCGATAATGCCATTGTCTACCCTTCGAGTTTCGAGACCGATACTAAGGAGATGATGGAGAACTGGTATCTAAAAAACTATGCTATTATCGACCAAAGTAGTATCGAAAGTAACAATTACGGAGAAGTCAGTGACGAAGAATACATCAG
Source organism: uncultured Prevotellaceae bacterium (assembly GCA_947167995.1). GTDB lineage: Bacteria > Bacteroidota > Bacteroidia > Bacteroidales > Muribaculaceae > Sodaliphilus. Next base: position 1,515 of record CAMVKS010000064.1, on the reverse strand, counting down.
GAGACTAAGAAAAATGCCAACCGTAATTGAAATGCCGTTCAATCAAATTGTGAAAAGCTACATTGAAAGGTATGTCAAGAGGGGAAGAACTCTTGTGGCACAGATGCTTGGCATGTGTCCTTACTATATGCCCATCTTTGAAGAAGCTCTTGAAAGACACCAAATGCCACTCGAGCTCAAGTACATTCCCATCATTGAGTCGGCTCTTAACCCCAATGCTGTGTCTCCGGCAGGAGCTGGCGGCCTGTGGCAGTTTATGGTAGCTACAGGTAAGGGGCTCGGGCTGGAGGTTAGCTCTCTTGTTGATGAGCGTCGCGACCCATACCGCTCGAGCGAAATGGCTGCGCAGTACTTCAAGCAGCTTTATAACACCTATGGCGACTGGACTCTTGCCATCGCTGCCTACAACTGTGGACCAGGCAACGTGAACAAAGCCATCAGAAGAGCAGGAACCGAGCATCCCGACTTTTGGGAAATTTATAACTATTTACCCAAGGAGACTCGTGGATATGTGCCTGCTTTCATTGCCGCAAATTATGCTATGACCTATTACAATGAGCATAATATCAGACCAACTCTCACAGCTAAACCTCTCATCATCGACACTGTGCAAGTTAACTATCGTGTTAACTTCAGTCAAATTGCACAAGTGCTCAATATTCCTATCGAGGAGATTAGAATTCTGAATCCTCAGTATCGCAAGGATATCATTCCTGGCGACGTTCATCCCTATTCTTTGGCTCTGCCTTCACAGCAGATTTACAGTTACATCATGGCCGAATCGGAAATCTCTAAGTATCAAGCTCAGCAGTTTGCAGCACGTCCTACTGTGCAACCTGGTGAACAGAGGAGCAATGCGGTAGAGGAACCTGTAGAAAGCGAGTTCCTTTATCATGAGGTTACCGAAGATGAATATTTCGAAGATATTGCCGACCGTTACGGAATGCAATATGATGACTTGATGGAACTGAATGGATTGACTTCAACTGTGTTGCAAACAGGACAAATAATAAAGGTGAGAAGGTCAGGAGCGCTTCCAGGAGAAACAGTTATAGGAAGCAGCGGAGTTGCTGTTGGACCAGCGGTCGCTGCTGTTGACCCCCCTGCCACTCCTGCGGCATCGGGACATTATGGAAGTGACAATAGAACTGTGCCCGAGCGACCAGAGAACAATCCACCAGTAGCAACACCTGTTCCTCCAAGAAGTAATCCTGCACCGGCTGCACAACCTTCTCAACAGAGGCCTGCATCACAGCCTTCTCAACAAAGACCTGCATCACAGCCATCTCAGCAAAGGCCTGCCTCACAGCCAGCTCAGCAGAGACCTGCCGGACAGACTGTCAATCATGTTGTTAAAGAGGGTGAAACTCTTGCTAAATTGGCAAGCCAATATGGGGTGACCATTGATGCCATTAAAACGACTAACGGATTGACAAGCGACCAAATCAATGTTGGACAAACGTTGAAAATCCCAGCAAGCGGATCAAGAGTCGCAAGTCAGCCAGCTCAGCAGAG
>CAMVKS010000063.1 GCA_947167995.1 uncultured Prevotellaceae bacterium | reverse complement strand
CCCAGCAGTGCGTAGAATGGCTGGCGCTGGGTGTTGGCCTCGTTCCAGTAAATCTCGCCTGTGCCCTTGAGGCTGGCGTCGAGGGTAATGCTCTGCGCCCAGTCGCTGCCGCCTTTGAAGTTGTAGGTGTAGAACGCCTCGGCATAGAGTGTGTGCTGCGGGCAGTAGGGCACATGCTTGTCCTTGTAGTCGGCTTTGCCGTCGTTGTAGCGCACGAAGCGTGCATCGCAGTAGCCGTAGCTCAGGTTCATGCCCAAGTTGTCGGTGAAGTTGACGCCCAGACTCGCCTCGGCACCCAGGCTGCGCGTCTTGCCGGCATTGGTCATGATGCGGCCGGTGGTGGTGCCGTCGGGGAAGATTGTCATCTGGCGGTCGCGGCAGTCGATGTAGAATAGTGCCAGGTCGCCCTTGATGCGGCGGTTGGCGCTCTCGAAGTGGCCACCCAGCTCGTAGTTCCATGCCTTCTCGGGCTTGTAGCCCACGATATCATTCACATCATAGGCAGCGCCAATGCCCAGGATTCCCATCAGTCGTTGCTGCAGCACATCGCTGAACATCTGGGTGTTGAAGCCCCCTGCCTTGTATCCCTTGCTCACGCTGGCATAGATGCTTGACTTGCCATTGGTGGGCAAGTGGTAGGTCACCGCGAATTTGGGCAGCAGTTGTGTGAAATGCTTGCTGAGGCTGCCGCCGTCGTCAATGTCGATGTTGTCGCTCAGATAGACCGAGCCAGCTGCGGTGTCCATCACCTTGTAGCCCGTGTGGGTCTCGCTGTGGTAGCGAAGCGATGCGTGCTCGTAGTCGAGGCGCAGGCCGGCAGTGAATGTGAACCGCTTCCAGTCGATGCTCGACTGGTGATAGAGTGCGATGCCCCAGGTGGGATTGGTGAAACGGCTGCCCAAGATGAAACTGCGTTCGTTCCACACCACGGGATAGTAGGGATTCATGCTATTGATGTGCCCCTCGATGAGAGCACTGATTCCAGTGTCTTTAAAGGTCACGGGGGCATCCATGCGGTAGTGGCGGTAGAACCCAAAGGCACCCACGAGCCACTTGTAGGCGCGGTCTTCATTGCTGCGTGCCACCACGTCTTGCGTCACGGCATGCTCGCGCCGTGCCTGGGTGAGGGTGAAGTAGGGCAGTGGCGTGAAGTCCTGGTCAAGGGTCATGTTGTCGTCGATATACTGATAGCTTGTGATGCTCGCGAGCGACCAGCGGTCGAAATGCTTGGTGATGGTGAGACCGTCCATGATGCTGGTACGGCGGTAGAAGCAAGTGTCGTTGTAGGCTATTTGGCCCGTCTCGACCCACTCGTAGGGGTATCCGCCTTGACGGCTGATTGATGCGCTCAAAGTGTTGCTGAGCAAGAGGGATGCTGAGGGCTGCCACTCGAGTTTAACTCGGCCTGTGCCTTGACGCTCCCAGTCGCACTTCTTTCCGTTATATTCGTTGGTATATTGCCCTCGTGTAGAGGTATAGTAGATGCCGCCTGCTATTCCCAGGTGGTCGTTGATGCGTGCATAGTGGCTCACGCCTGCCTTCAGGCTCATGTGCGACGCCATCTCGGCGATGATGCGCGTGCCTTGCCACTGCATGGGCGAGAGGGTGCGCACGTTCATCAGTCCTCCCATTGTGTTGCGACCGTAGAGGGTGCTCTGTGGCCCGCGCAGCATCTCCACTCGGGCGATGTCGGCGATATCGAAGTCGTAGTTTTCCTTGCACATCACCGGCACGTTATCGATGTTGAGGCCCATCGAGGGCTGGTCGATGCGGGCACCCAAGCCGCGAACGTAGATTGTCGATGTCATGCGACTGCCATAGTCGGGCAGGAAGAAATTGGGCACCAGGTCACTCACGCCACGCACGGTGACAATGCCGCCCATCTCCACGTCTCTCTTGCCTAACACTGTGCTGGCAGTGGCAATGCTTGAGGCAGCACCCTGCTTGATTGCTGTCACACTCACATCGTCGAGGGTCACCGTGTCGATAGCGGCCTCAATGTGGCTTGCCCACATGGGCAGGGTGGTGAATACAAATGTCAATATGGACAAGATTTTTTTCACAGGTGCAAAAGTACAATCTTTTTGTTGTTTCATCAATCACAACATGTAGTGATAAAATGATGAGAAAAGTTTTTTTGGGGGCAAGTAATAAATATGATAATCAGGTAGATTACACCGTATCTACAGCTGCTCGGAGGTAGCGAAATATTTCCACAGCGGAGCGAGCATCAGCGCCTGCTTGAGTGTGTCGCTGTTGAGCAGGTCGAGGACTTCCTGGCGCGTTAGCAGTGTGACCTCAATGTCTTCGGTGCGGTCTAAGTGCTGGTCTTGCAACTTCTGCACACCAGTTGCTATAAAGCAGTGGGTTAGGTTGTTGCATGTGCTTGGGTTCTGGCCTATGGTCATGAATTCTCTCCACTGGCCGCCTCCGTAGCCTGTCTCCTCGAGCAGTTCTCGTTGCGCTCCCTGCAAGGGTGTCTCGCCCGGGTCGATGACTCCAGCGCACAACTCAATGGAGTCAAGGTCGAGGGCATAGCGGTACTGCCTCACGAAGACAAATTGCCCTTCGGGTGTTATGGCTATAATGTTCACCCAGTCGGGATACTCGAGCACATAGAACTCATCGTTGATCTCGCCATTGGGCAGTTGCACGGCGTCACGTCTGGCGGTGAGCCAGGGACGGCGGATGATGTATTGGCTTTTGAGGGTTTTCCAGCGGTTCATATCGTTGATTGTTGATGTCATTGTTTGGGCTTTGGTGCCGCGAGTTGCATGGTGCGGTAGAGGTTGCACCCAATGAAGTTGCCTATGATTGAGGCAAGGTACACGACAATCGCCTGCCCGTTCCATTCGCCCAGGTTGAGCGCAAGTGTGTAGTAGAAGGCATCGGCGATGCTGTGTACAAAGCCGCACATGATGAACAACGGTATGCCGAAGAGCAGTGGTAGCCACATCTTCTGCCTGGTGAAGTTCACCACAGTTGTCATGATAAATCCACAGAACACAGCAAGCAGCAACACGTTCCAAAAGCCTTTGTCGAGTCGGCCTTCCACGATTTTGTGGGCCGAGTCAACTAGTTCGGGTATCGCTGTCTTGATGGCAAGTGCCACGAGAGCGCATCCCACTATGTTGCCTGTGATGATTATTGGCAGTTCAATCCAGTCGCGGCGTGTTTCAACAAAGCCGCTCACACCGGTGTAAAGTTTCATTTTGTAGCACACTACGGTGATGAGTCCAAAGGAGAAGAGTGTGGCACCGATGATGCCTCCCACCTTCAAGAAGGCAACTCCGCCCAACGAGATGCATATTCCTGCAAGAATAGAGTCGATAATGGTTTTGCGCATGATTAAGTTTGTCGTTGACTGACCTGTGTTGATGCAGGTTCTTGCTCTATACAGGTCCAGAACAAAACGGGTTATTATTCTCAAAGTGTGATAAAAACAAAAACGCTGGCAGCTATTGTTGACCATTGTCGTTAACTGTCAGCGCTTTATCCTCGGGGTGGGTGCTGACGGATTCGAACCGCCGACCCTCTGCTTGTAAGGCAGATGCTCTGAACCAGCTGAGCTAAGCACCCTTGCTTTTTTCGGAAAAGCGATGCAAAGTTACAACGTTTTTTCGAACTGTGCAAGTTTTTTACGATTTTTTTAGATAGGGATGCCGTTTTCTATAATAGTTATGATGTCTTGCGGCTTGTTTATGATGACATTGGCGTGGTATTCTTTGAGTTCTTTCACTGGTCGGAATCCCCACGAAACACCCACCGAGTCGACACATGCCCTTCGTGCTGTTTCCATGTCTATTCCTGAGTCGCCCACGATAAGTGTTTCTTGTTTCGAGATGCGAGCCTGTGAGAGAACCATGAAGATGATGCTCGGGTCGGGCTTGATGGGTATGTCGTCTTGTTGCCCTAACACTGCAACCCAGTTGATGTTGGAGAAGTAGTGGCTTATGATTTTCTCGGTGGCCTGCTGGTATTTGTTGCTTGCTACAGCCAGCATCACACCCATGTCCTGGAGGGTGCTCAGCAGTTCGGGCATGCCTTCGTAGGGGACGGTGCGGTCGGTGTTGTGGTCATTGTAGTAGAGCTTGAAATCCTTGAGCATGTTGCTCACCACCTGGGCATTTTTTCGTGCATCTTCGGGTAGTGCTCTCTCGATGAGCCTTTTGACGCCGTTCCCCACAAAATAAGGGTATGACGCCACGCTGTGAGTGTGGAATCCGTTGTGGTCGAGGGCATAGTTGACTGCATCGCCCAAGTCCTTGATGGTGTTGAGCAAAGTGCCGTCGAGGTCGAATATAGCTAATTTCTTCATGTTTTGTTAATCGTTTTCTTTGCGTTTATCTTTGTCGTTTTTTCTCTCAACCAAATCAGAATGGGTATCCCACCGAGAAGTGCAGCTCGGCATCGCGCTTGAGCGATGGCGAGAACAGTGGCCAGTGCTCCTGTCCCGATGCAGGATTGTGGGCTTTCATACCCACGTCAAATCGCACCAAGAAGTAAGTGAAGTCCATGCGCAGTCCCAGTCCGTAGGACAGTGCAAGCTGCTCAAAGAACTTGTTGAACTTGAAAACTCCGCCGGGCTGGTTTTCATATTCCCTGATGGTCCACACGTTTCCGCAGTCGATGAAAGCACCCAACTCGAGCACCCAGAAGAGCTTGCACCGGTACTCGAGGTTGAGGTCGAGCCTGATGTCGCCACACTGGTAGATGAAGCTGTTCTGTGCCTTCTTGCCATCGAAGCTTCCAGGTCCAAGCGTCCTCACTCCCCATCCGCGCACGCTGTTGGCGCCACCCGAATAGAATCTCTTCTCGAACGGCAGCACTGTGCTATTGCCATAAGGCACTGCCACGCCCAGCCCCGCATGGAAGGCAATGGAGCTGCGCTGGTTGATGTAATGGGTTATGGCGAAATCGCCGTCGAGTTTCACATATTGTGAATATCTCGTGCCAAACACTTTGTAGCTGTCGTCGGGCTCACGTTTCTGGTTTATCAGGTGTGAGATGCCATAGAGCAGGTTGCCGGCAGTCTCGGCCGATGCCCTGATGGTGTAGATGTCGCTCTGGAAGTTGGTGGTCAACGGATTGGTGGCTTGGCGATTGGTTTTATAGAATGTGTAGCCCATGCGCATGATAAGGTGGTTCTCATAGGAGTATCTCAGCAGTGGGTTGGTGATGCTGTCGAGGAAGTTTATCTTGCTTTTGGGCAGGTACACATAGCTGAGGTCTATCAAGTTGAACGTGTGTCGCATCTGGTTGTTGCGCTCACTCCAGATGTATTTCCATCCGGCACCGGCTATCACGCGTGTGTATTCGGGTCGCTCCTGGTAGTTGAAGCTTGTCATGAACTCGGTCGATGCCTGGATGCGGCGCTTGAAGCTCTCGCGCAGGAACGGCATCTTGAACTTGGGGAAAGTGATACCCACGTCGCCCGAGTACTCGCTGTAGTTGTCATTGATGAGACCGCTCAGATCGCCCGACAGACTCTCGTAGGAAGCTTTGAACTTGACATTTAGCACTTCCGAGCCCTTGAAGATGTTGCGGTGCTGGTAGTCGGCTCCTATACCAAATCCCAAGTCTCCTTCGCTGTTGGTGCCTTCGAGCGACACCGACACCGTCTGTGCTTTGTCGCGGTTGAGCAGGATGTAGGCGTCAATCCACAAGTTGCCATCAATTTCTCCCACTGGTTTCATGTCAATGTTGATGAACTTGATGATACCCAACCGTCCCAGTGCCTTGTAGGTCTTGTCGACGTTGCTCATGCTGTATAGCTCGCCGGGCCTGATGAAGCAGTTCTCGTCAAGTATTTTCTTGTCGATATAATGGTCCTCGCTGTAGAGCATCGTGAGGCCGTTGTAGTATTCGGCGTCGCCGTACACTCGGTCCTGCATTGTCACTGCGTCGTAGCTTGTGACGAAGATGACGTTTCTCACAAAGAACTGCCGGTGCTTGTCGATGTGAGGGATGTGTGGCATGTCTTGGATGGTGTTGCTCAGGGTGAGGGTTAGGTCAACCTCGTGCGACTGTGCGGCGGTGTCGGCAATGAAAGTGATGTAGCTTTTGTTGAAAGCGTAATAGCCGTTGTTCCTGAGCCTTTGCACGATGAGCTCTCTCTCGTCGTCAAGCTTCTTGTGGTCGAGAAGGGAATTGCACTTGATGGGGAAGTCGGTGGTGTCGCTCAGAATTAGTTCGCGCAGACTATCATTGGCGATGTCGTAGGTTATCGACCTGATGGTGTAGGGCTGGTTGAGGGTGATGTTGTAGGTCACCTGGGCCTTTTTCTTCTTGGGGTTGGTGACTACTTCGCTCGTAACCTGGCTCTTGAGATAGCCTTTGTTGTTGAGAGCCCGCTGTAGCTGGTTCTCGCTTGCGATGGTCAGAGTGGAGTCATAAATCACAGGAGGAGCACCAACTCTCCTGATCCACTTGTTGAACCAGTTGCTGGAATCTTTTCCCGAGATGTTGTAGATGGCAAGCTGCATCTTGAATCCACCCAGAACCTTGTGGTTCTCGGTCTGGCGCAGGTAGTTGGTGAGTTCTTGTTTGTTGATATCGCTCTCGTTTTCACGGTCGAGGATGTTGATTCTCACCTTGTCGAGCAGCAGATATCCATCGGGGACATGTTTGGTCGAGGAACACGAGACTATTGCGGGCATTGCAATGAGTGCCGCTAAGAAGAAAAGCAATAGTCTGATGTTTCTTGACATGATAAAATAATTACAAACAAAGTGCAAATTTACCACCTTTATAATAAACTACAAAAGGAAATCACGAAAAGTTTGTAACACTATTCTTATGGGCAAGGGTTTGTAGACCCGATGTGTGTGGGAATGACTTCAAGCGCCAAAAAACGGCTTAAAAACGCGATTTTTGCCCGTTTTTAGTTAAAGAAGGTTAAAACAATGCGATTTATGCTTGAAAATTATGTTTTATAACACAAAATGCTATACCTTTGCATCAGTTTTCATGGTATTAGTTTTTTAAGGTTATGAAATCTATGTCGTCGTGAGACGATTTCTTTTCATTGTTTTAAGGTTTATGTTAATGGTATTAGAAAGTTAATTAGTTAAGCAATCCCCGACGATGAGTCAGGGATTTCTTTTTTTATATCAACCCACTTCTTTTTTGTACAGAAGAACATAATTTCTCATAAGAACAATTTCAATGGGTTTAAAAAAAGTTATGGACAACGCTCTGATCGCGATGTCCATAACCGTTTTTCGTCTTCACTCTGCACTTTTTACTTCAGGTAATCTTCGAAGTAGCGGGTGATGCGCTCGTGCAGGTGCACGCTCTGGTGGCCCATCATGTTGTGACCTTGGCCAGGGTAGACATAGAAGTCGGGCTGGGTGTCGGCAGCGATGCAGGCTTTGAGGAAGGAGTAGGCATGCTGTGGCACAACGGTCGGGTCGTTGAGGCCGATGATGATTTGCAGGCGACCTTTCAGGTCTTTAGCCTTGTGGATGAGGCTTGTCTGTGCATATCCCTCGGGGTTGGCTTGCGGGGTGTCCATATAGCGCTCACCGTACATCACCTCATACCATTTCCAGTCGATTACCGGTCCGCCGGCAACTCCCACCTTGAACACGTCGGGGTAGTTGGTCATCAGGCTGATGGTCATGAAACCGCCGAAGCTCCATCCGTGTACTCCCAATCGATTCATGTCGACGTAGGGGAGAGTCTTTAGGAATTCCACACCCTGCATCTGGTCACGCATCTCAACCTGTCCGAGGTGACGGAATGTAGCCTGCTCGAAGTCGCGACCGCGATTCTCGCTGCCGCGGTTGTCGAGGATGAAGAGCAGATAGCCTTTCTGCGCCATGTAGGTCTCCCAGCTGCGGCTGCAGTAGTGCCAGCGTGCGTCAACATTGTGGGCGTGAGGTCCACCATAGACATATACCACGGTGGGGTATTTCTTCGTGGGGTCGAAGCCGATGGGTTTCACCATGCGGTAGTAGAGGTCGGTGACGCCGTCGTCGGCCTTGATGGTGCCGCAAGAGTACTCTGGCACATTGTAACCCTGCCATGGGTCGGGAGCGGTGAAATAACGCATGGCACTGGCGGTAGCAGTGTTCACTATAGCTATGTTGCGTGGCACGTCGGGTTCCTGATAGTAGTCGACGAGCCATGTGCCGTTGTCGTTGAGCAATGCTCCATGCCATCCCTTGCCTCCCTCGTCAACGCGTGTGCGCTTGCCAGTGGCGACATCCACACTGAAGATGTTGCACTGGATGGGGCTTATCTCGTTGCTTGTAATGATGATGGCTTTGTGCTCGGTGTCGAAGCCCAGCATGTTCATCACCACCCAATCGCCGCTTGTGAGCTGTTTCACGAGCGAACCGTCGGCATTGTGCAGGTAGAGGTGGTTGTAGCCGTCCTTCTGGCTCTGCATCACAAACTTGCTGTTGTCCCAAGGCAGGAAAGCGATGGGATTCTGAGGCTCGACATATTTTTCGCTGGTCTCGCGGTATAACTCGCCCACTTTGGCACCGGTGGCAGCGTCGTAGCTCACCAGGCGGCAGTCGTTCTGGTCGCGGTTGAGCTCAAACATATACACCAATCGGTCGTCGGGACTCCAAGCTATGTTGGTGAAATATCGGTCGGTGGGATCGCCGGTGTTGAGATAGATTACCTTGTTGGTGGCGATGTCGAGGATTCCCACCTGCACCTTGTGCGAAGTCTGTCCTGCCATGGGGTATTTCTCAGGGGCTGGAGTTGCTTCCACCTGTGTGGAGTCGTAGATTTCGGGGACGGTGATGAGGGGGTAGTCGGCAACCATGCTCTGGTCCATGCGGTAGAAGGCGAGACGGTCGCCCTGGTTGCTCCAGAAGGTTCCTTTCTCGATGCCAAACTCATTGCGGTGCACGCTCTGAGCGTAAACAATGTTGCGTGAGCCGTCGCTTGTGATTTGTCGGCATCCGCCGTTGGCTGTTGTCACCCACAGGTTGTCGTTTTTGACATAAGCCACGTTGCGGCTGGTTTTGTTCCAGTCGGTGTAGTATTCGCCAGTGGTGTTCTGGCTCCACTCGGTCTTGTGGTTCTTGATGTCGACAAGAATTCGCTGGTCGGCAGTGTGGATGAGCAATAAAGGTTTGTCGGGGTAGGGGAACGATGCCCACTTCAAGTTGGGCTGCTGGCTGAGTCCTGCCCATTCTTTGACTTGCTGGGCGGTAAAAGCCAGCTTCTCCTTACCGGTTTTGGTGTCTACTGTCCACATTGAGTCTTTCTCGCAGTGGTAGAGCTGGTTTCCCCACCATGTGAGGGTTTTGTTCTTGGGGACCATGTTCTGGTAGTTCTTGCCACCGAAGTTCAAGTCCTCAAGTGTGAACTCCTGCTGTGCGCTTGCGCTCACCGAGCATAGCAGTACCACAGCAACGCAATAAATAAATCGTCTCATTGTATATTAGTTTATTGTTATAGTTTTAGTTGTTTTGCCGATGTTAGGAATCTATCTCTCCTCTCTCTCCTCATTTGGGCTTGTCAAAGTCGCCTGAGTCTTGGGTCTGGATGGTGTATATCTCGCGATAGATCTCGTTGTTCTTTAGCAGATTGTCGTGGGTGTCGAAACCTGTGATGCGTCCGTTTTCCATGACGATGATGCGGTTGGCGTGCTTGACGCTGTGCACACGTTGTGCCACGATAATCTTGGTGACCTCGGGCATATACTCACGCAGAGCCTTGCTGATGCGTGCGTCGGTGGCGGTGTCGCAGGCACTGGTCGAGTCATCGAGCACCAGCACCTTGGGGCTCTTGAGTAGAGCGCGGGCGATGCACAGTCGTTGCTTCTGGCCGCCCGACACATTGGCGCCGCCCTGTTCTATCACAGTGTCGTAGCCATTGGGCATTTCCTCGATGAACTCGTCGGCGCAGGCTATCTTGCATGCGTGCTTGCACTCTTCAAGTGTGGCATCGCTCTTGCCCCAACGCAGGTTGTCGAGCACTGTACCGCTGAAGAGTACATTCTTCTGCAACACCATCGACACGTTGTTGCGCAGCGTCTCGAGGTCGTAGTCACGCACGTCAACTCCGCCCACTTTGATACTGCCTAACGACACGTCGTACATGCGGCTGATGAGCATGGCAAGCGTCGACTTGCCACAGCCTGTGCCGCCAATGATGCCTATGGTCTCGCCGCTGTCGATGTGGACGTCGATGTCGTTGATGGCATAGTCGCAGTCGTCGATGGCTGCCGCTGTCTGGCCTGCCAGTAAGGTTGCTATGGTGGGGGGAGCACCGGTCTTGTTGTAGGTGAACTTCACGTTCTCGAAGTCGATGCTGCCGTCGGCCACTGTCATGACGGGGTTCTCGGGGTTCACAATATCGGCTTTCTCATTGATGACCTCGGCCACGCGCTTGCCGCTGGCTGCACTCATGGTGAGCTGCACAAAAATCATCGAGAGCATCATCAGGGCCGAGAGGATGGTCATCACATAGGTGAAAAGCGACGTGAGCTGTCCAGTGGTGAGATCGCCGCCCACAATTTGCTTTGCCCCGAACCATGACAGCGAGATGATGCAGCCGTAGACTACTATCATCATCACAGGGTGGTTCAACGCCATCAGGCTCTCGGTCTTCACAAACAGGCTATAAAGTGCCCGTGCTGCCTTGCTGAACTTCTTGTTCTCGTAGTCCTCGCGCACAAACGCCTTGACCACACGAATCGCCGACACGTTCTCCTGAACCACATTGTTCAAGTCGTCATATTTCTTGAACACCTGCTGGAACAGCTTCACAGTGCGGCTGATGATGAGGTAAAGTGCTGTTCCCAGAATCACGAGTGCGATGATGAAGATGGTGCTCATCTTGGTGTTGATGAACACACACATGAAAATGCTGAAGATGAGGTTCAACGGTGCTCTTACCGAGACACGAAGCAGCATCTGGAACGCATTCTGGAGGTTGTTCACGTCGGTCGTCATCCTCGTTACGAGGCCTGCCGAGCTGAACTTGTCGATGTTGGAGAACGAGAAAGTCTGGATGTTGCGGAACATAGCGTCGCGCAGGTTGCGGGCGAAGCCCGACGACGCAATCGCCGAGAAACGACCTGCCAAGATGCCGAAAAGCATGCTCATTGCCGCAAGTACAAGCATGATAGCACCATACTTGTACACATTGCCCAAGTCGCTCTTGGCGATGCCTTCATCGATGATCCATGAGGTGACATAGGGTATGAGCACTCCCATCACCACCTCGAGGGCGATGAAGATGGGAGTCAGTATCGATGCAGTCTTGAAACTGCCTATCTGTTTCAATAATGTCTTTAACACTGTGGGTCGTGTGTTTTTTATTGTGTGGCAAAGTTAAGTTTTTTCTCAATAATATGCAAGAGTAATGCCTCTTCATGATAATAAAAGCTGATGGCTTTACGTTTAAGTAATGAATATATTTATTAATCTAAAAACTGTTTAAAATGAAGAAAATCATCTACATCGCCATTGCATGGGTGGCAGCTTTGACATTCGTGTCTTGTAATGGAAACAGCGACAGTAGCTCCTCTCAAAAAAGTGATGCCACTTCTTCGACCGAGAAAGCCGAAGCCGAAGTGAAGATTGAGGACCAGAAGGAACTCACTTGCGACAACTATACTGTCGTAGTTCCCGATGGATGGAAGGCAAGCAGTAAAATGGTTAGAAGCTCCTGCAACCTCACTTTAAAGGAGAACCCACATTCTACTGCCATTATTAACTACACACTCCAGAACGAAAAGGATATAGCCGAAAACCTTGGCAAGCGTGAGTGCAAGGCTGCCGACGACATCAAACAAGGCGACAAGACCTATAAAGTTTATGTGAAAGAAGGTGATCGTCCCGAGGTCAACGCTTTTGTTCCTCAGGGTGAGGGCTTCGTGACATTCCGAATCATGCCCGGTGGAACTCCAATGAAGGGCGATGAGCTCAAAACTGTGCTGATGAAAAATCTCAACGACATCATAGCTGCCACAACTCTCAAATAAGTTCTAAACTCAAAAACAACAAAACACCCACCTGAGGCTTGCCCTAGGTGGGTGTTTTGTGTAACCTGGTAATTTTTGTTTGTCGTCCTCTTTACCCCAACATGAATAATAAAGGAGAAAGACGCTAATTTGTTTTTGATAGAATGTACAAATTTATCGTTTATGTTAATTTTTTGTTCTTTAAATCTTAAACAATTATAAATTTTTTACTATTAATTTAGGTTAAATTGTTTTTGTGGTTTTTTTTTTATATATTTGCACAAGAAATTAGTAATAAACTTTTAGCTGAAAAAAAATATATAAAAATCTTTTCCTTTTGAAAAAGCTAATCACATCTGTTTTGAAGAATTCATTAAGCTGATTGTGGAAATTGGTTTAAGAGTTCACATAGATGAAATCTTTTTCATTGTTAACATACATATATTTTGTAAGGTAAATAAGTTTTAGTATTTAAATTTTATGGTGAGGATGTCGCGAGATGTGAATCTGGCGGCATTTTTTTAATGCACAATGCATAATGCATAATTCACAATGCATAATTCACAATAGATTCTTATCTCTCCACTCTCCACCCTCCACTCTCCACTCTCCCCTTATCCACTCTTATCTCTCCACTCTCTTCTCTCCCCTCTTATAGAAATAGGCATGCGTCGCCGTAGCTCAGGAAGCGGAAGTCATGGTCGAGGGCGTAGTCGTAAAGACGTCGCCAGTTGTCCTCGCCCACAAAGGCGGCTACAAGCAGTAGCAGTGTGGACTGAGGCTGGTGGAAGTTGGTTATCATGCCGCGCACGATGCGATAGGTGAAGCCGGGGGCTATCATCAGCTGTGTGCTGCCCAAGTAGTCGCTGGCATGGTGACGGTCGAGGTAGTCGACGATGTTCTGCAACGCCTTCGGTGGAGTGATGGCACAAGGCGTGGTGTAGGGCATCCACTGGGTCACTCGCAGCTCTTCCTCGGTGGCGTCGGGGTTGGACTCAAGTATCTGTCCCACATAATAGAGGCTCTCGAGGGTGCGCACGCTGGTAGTGCCTACCGCAATGACAGCTTTTTTGCTGGTTGCCAACTCGGCGAGCAGGTCGCGTGGCACACTGATGAACTCGGTGTGCATGGCGTGGTCGCCAATGTTCTCGCTCTTGACGGGTTGGAAGGTGCCAGCTCCCACATGCAGGGTGAGCTCACGTCTTGCGATGCCGCGGCGGTCACACTCGGCCAGCACCTCGTCGGTGAAATGAAGGCCTGCCGTTGGAGCTGCCACGCTGCCGTCGATGTGGCTGTAAACCGTCTGATAGTCGGTGAGGTCGCTTTTCTCGGTGCCGCGGTTGAGGTAGGGGGGGATGGGAATCTCGCCCATTGCCTCAAGCACCGATGCAAAAGTGATGTCGTTGCCGTTCCAGTCGAACGTTATCTCAAAGGCGTTGCCTCGACGCTCTCCGCGGGTGGCGTTGACGGTGATTGCGTCGCCGTCGACAATAATGTTTTGCGACAGAGAACCGCTCTTCCAGCGCTTGCTGTTGCCCACCAGGCACAGCCAGGTGCAGCTGCTGGTGGTCTGGAAAATGAGCTGGTAGTCGCGTGGGGCTACTGGCTCAAGGCAGAAAATCTCTATCTGGCTGCCGGTGGCCTTGCGGAATCGCAGTCTTGCGTTTATCACACGCGTGTTGTTGTAGATGAGCATCGAGTCGCTGGGCAGCAGTTTGGGCACCTCATGGAAGACATGTTGCTCAATGGCTTGGTCTTTGTACATGAGCACCTTGCACTGCTCTCGATGTGATAGTGGGTGCTTTGCTATGCGCTCATCGGGGAGAGGATAATTATAATTGTCTATGCGCAAATTGCGCACTTTTTCAAGTGTGTTCATCGTTTTTCTTGATTTTGGGCTGCAAATTTACGCAAATTATTTCACAAATTTTGCCTATTCAGAAAAATGTATTAACTTTGCACCGCTTTTTGAGCGACCAAGGGCTCAAAAAAGCTGGATCGGTAGCTCAGCTGGATAGAGCAACAGCCTTCTAAGCTGTGG
>CAMVKS010000062.1 GCA_947167995.1 uncultured Prevotellaceae bacterium | reverse complement strand
CCCGCGACCCCGACCTTGGCAAGGTCGTGCTCTACCAACTGAGCTACTTTCGCAATTTTCAATCACCTGATTTTTGATTGCGGGTACAAAGGTATTGCTTTTTTTTGAACTGGCAAATTTTTTTGGTGTTTTTTTTGAAGTTTTTTTGTTTTTGTGGCTTTTTCAGTCACAATCGGCCCCGAAAATGAGGTGTTTTATGCGTCGAAACAATTATAGTTATTGATTATCTATTATAATCTTGTCTTGCATGTTGAGTTGCTGCTTTGCTCTTATAGCTGTGCGAGCGTTACAGTTTCTCCCAGTGTTACTTTGTGCTGCTTGTAAAGTAGCCCCAAGGCTTTCTTGAAGTCTTTCTTGCTGCAGTTGAAAGCACGCATGATATCGCTTGGCGACGACTTGTCGTTAAGGTTCATTGTCCCTCCATGTTCTTGGAGGTGGTTCAGAATTGAGCGGGCGACGTCGTCAACACGCATTTTTTCTATCTTTGCAAGTGTTACATCAATTTTGCCGTCGTCTCGCACTTGCTTTATAAATCCCATGTGGTGCTCGCCGATATTCACTGGCCGATAAAGCTCGTTGCTGTAGATCATTCCCCAGAACTTGCCGTCGATGATCACACGGTAACCTATTTCCTGCTGCTGCACAATCAGGACGTCAACTTTTTGGCGATGGTAGTAGTCGGGTAGGGTAGTGCTCAGGAACTTGTCGAGCTTGGCGCTGGCCACAATGCGCTGGCTGTTCTCGTCGAGATACACATAGACGATGTAGCTGCGTCCTGCCTGCATTCTCACCCGTTGCTCGCGGAAGGGCACAAGCAGGTCTTTTGCCACCAATCCCCATTCGAGAAATGCTCCGATGGCATTAACCGATTTCACCTTCATCAAGCAGAATTCTCCCACGGTGGCGTAGGGGTGCTCGGTGGTTGCCACGGGGCGATTTTCCGAGTCGTTGTAGACAAACACTTCAACCCAGTCATCAAGTTCCTCCTCTCCGCTCAGGTAACGCTTGGGCAGCAGTACTTCATTGCCTTGTTCGTCAATTAAATAGGCTCCAAAATCGACAAAGCGATTTATCATCAGTTTATTGTATTGTCCAATTTTCATGTCGGTGGTGTTTTTTGTTGAATCAAATGCATCACAATTATAGCCATAAAATTGTGAGCAATCAAACTTCAATGCAAAGTAACAAAATAATAGCCTTATTGAGTTCTTAAATAACGTTAAAAAGCGGTCTTTTAGTGCAGTACTTTGTGCGCATGTGTGTTTAGGAAGTGAAAAAAGAGAGAAAATGCGGTGCTAATTCCTATTTTTTATAGGATTTTATTCTCTTTTTCGGAAAGTTTATGTAGCTTTGCATTTGATATCTACATTAAACCTTTATTATAATGAGTAATCTAATAGTTAATATATAAATACATCTCAGAATATTATTTTAAAACATAGAATTATGAATTACAAATTTTTATCATTGATTGGTGCCCTGTTGCTCGGCTGTGGCTGCGCAATGGCACAAGACTATGAGGATGACATCTATTATGATGGAGGATCCGAGGCCAGTAAGCCTTCGGTGGTTTCTAACCGCCCGGCGGCATCAACAGTTTATGATAACAGAAGCGTTGTATCAGTGGCACCGGTCTATGGTGTGGTGAACGGGCGTGATGTTGATGAGTACAATCGTCGCATCGATACTGTGTATTGTGAAAACGATACCATGTATCTTGATGACGACATGTTTGCAAACACACGTCGCATCGAGCGCTTCTACAACCCCGACATCGTGATTCGTTCCGACGATCCCGATCTTATCGAGTATTATTTCGATTCAACCCCTCAGGTGAACCTTATTGTAGGTGTCGACTGGGGATGGGGACCTTACTGGGGATGGCATTCTTCTTATTATTATGACCCATGGTACAGCTGGGGATGGTATAGTCCCTGGAGATATTCCTATTGGTATGATTGGGGATGGTATGGTGGATATCGCTATCATCCTTGGTCCTACTGGGGAGGCCCTTGGGGTGGCTATTACGGATGGAACCATCACCACTGGGGATGGGACCGCCCAGGTTATGGATGGTATGGCGACGGTGGATATCGCCATGGACGATATAATAGCGGTGTTAATGGTCGTCGACCTGGCCGAAGCAATTACTCAGGTCATGGCAATGGCGGATATGCCTCGGGCCATGGAGCTGCAGCACCTGCAGGTAGCAGTCGACGTCCTGGTGGTTACACCAATCATGGCAATATAGGTCACGCTTCAAGCAGTGGTGGCTATACTGGACGCGCATCCGTTCGACCTGGACAACGCTCAGCACCGAGCGGTTCTAACGGTGGACGCTCTGTTGGATCTTACAACGGTGGTAGCTCACATGGCAGCTATACTCCTTCGGGAAGCGGTGGACGCAGCTACAATCCATCAGGTCATGGCGGTGGTCGCAGCTACACTCCATCAGGAAGTAGTGGCGGAGGACGCAGCTACACTCCATCAAGCAGTGGCAGTGGACGCAGCTACACTCCATCAAGCGGTGGCAGTGGCCGTAGCAGTGGTGGATACTCGGGTGGTAGCCGCAGCAGTGGTGGATACTCGGGTGGCAGCTATGGAGGCGGTGGCGGCGGTAGCCACGGTGGTGGCGGTGGTAGCCACGGCGGTGGCGGTGGTCACGGTGGACGCCGATAATTTCAAGAGTGTGACAACTGTAACATAACAATCAACAAGATAATATTTACACAATGAAAAAATTATATATTGCATTACTGCTTGGTGGAGCTTCACTCATGGCAAGCGCTCAAGCAACATTTGATGTACTTAAAATGTCGGAAACAGAACTCACCGGTACTTCTCGCTACATGTCTATGGCAGGTGCCTTTGGTGCTCTGGGTGGAGATGCTTCGGCAGTGATTGTCAATCCTGGTGGTATAGGTGTATATCGCAGTAGCGACATCTCGGCGACAATGAACCTCAATTTTCTCTCCACCAAGAGCGGAGGTTATGATAACCTCACCGACACTAAGTTCTGGTTCAACAATGTGGCTTACATAGGGTCGATGAAGGTCAACAGCGACTTCCTCAAGTACTTCAACTGGGGATTCTCGTTCAACCGCATCAACTCGTTCAACCGCCGTTATCAAGGTGGATATGACACTGGCTACTCTTTGACCAACAAGATTGCCGATAACCTTAACCGAGGCAATTGGAATGAACAAGATCTATCGGTAGATAACTACGACGGTAACATCTACTATGAATGTGGCGCACCTTGGCTTGGTATTCTTGCCTATCAGTCCTATCTTCTCAATGGCAATCTTGATGGCTCGTTAAAAGGTCTTTCGAATAACCTCACTACTGGCACCGCCGAGTTCTATGTAGACGAAAAAGGACACACCGATGAGTATGACATCACTCTTGGTGGTAACTTCAAGAATGTGGTATACTGGGGTTTAAACTTCGGCATTACCGACCTTCGTTTTGACAGCTATCAGTACTATGGTGAGGACCTTGAAAATGCCGATATATTCGACTACAGGTATGGCGATGGAAGCACATCTTTAGGCTATGCGGGCTATGACTTCCAAGCTTTCCAGGAGACTCGTGGTACTGGCTACAACTTCAAGATGGGTTTGATTGTTAAGCCCATAAACCAGCTCCGTATTGGTGCCGCTTTCCACACACCCACCTATTATGATATGAAAGACCTCTACAAGGTAAAGAGTGGATTTGACTTGCTCGTTAATGGTGATTCTGAAATGTTCCAAGGAAACACCGAGACAGGCGAAGAAGGGTACTACGACGAGTATCGCTACACTATCAGAACTCCTTGGCGCTTCATCGGTAGCCTTGCTGTGGTACCCAACAACAAGGGTATGATAAGCATGGACTATGAGTATGTTGGTGCCCAAACCATGCGTTGTGGCGATGCCGGTGGTTACTACTATGGCGACACCGAGGAAAGAATAAAGAATCAGTTGCAGCCATCACACATCCTGCGTGTGGGTGCCGAAGTTCGTCCAACTTCCAACTTCAGCATTCGTGCCGGTTACTCTTACCAGACTTCTCCAGTGAAAGACGAGGTTAAGGGAGTTGCAAACGATGACGTTGATGTTGTTTCGAGCAACTATATGTACCAGTATGACAAGAAAAACCAGTACATCACTTGTGGT
Source organism: uncultured Prevotellaceae bacterium (assembly GCA_947167995.1). Classification (GTDB taxonomy): domain Bacteria; phylum Bacteroidota; class Bacteroidia; order Bacteroidales; family Muribaculaceae; genus Sodaliphilus. The sequence goes on along the minus strand of CAMVKS010000062.1, from coordinate 9,960 downwards.
CTTGGATACCGTTACAAGAGATTCTATGCCGACGCAGCCTATGTACACCAAACTCGCACCAGCCACTATCATGCATTCCCTGGCGAACAAGGTGAGGAGGTTAAAGACAACAATAATAAAGTTGCTTTGACCATTGGCTTCCGCTTCTAAAATATTCTGAGATTATTTCTTATATTCCAAGGGGAGAGGGCATTGTTGATAAAATGCCCTCCTTTCTTTTTGTAGCCTCGTGGTTTTTCACTACCTTTGACCCAAATCTAAACGACACAGGAATGGACAACGCCAATCTCGAAAATATCGACCTCGACAACCTGGAGTTCCAGAATGCATGGAACTTGATACGCAACACACGTCGATCGGTGTTCCTCACAGGTAAGGCCGGCACAGGTAAGAGCACTTTCCTCAAGTACATCTGTGCCAACACCAGCAAGGAACATGTGGTGCTGGCTCCTACAGGCATCGCGGCAGTTAACGTGGGAGGGCAGACGTTACATTCCTTTTTCAAGATTCCATTCAAGCCATTGTTGCCCGATGACCCCGACTTCTCGCCGCGCCGCATTCGTAAGACACTGCGATATTCGGCCCAGAAGGTGAAACTTATTCGCAAGCTGCAACTCATCATCATCGACGAGATATCGATGGTGCGTTGCGACATCATCGACTTTATAGACAAGGTGCTGCGCATCTATTCGGGTAACATGCGTGAACCGTTTGGGGGGAAACAGCTGCTCTTTGTGGGCGATATCTTCCAGCTCGAGCCTGTCATCACCCGCGACATGCGCGACATATTGCGACGTTATTACAAGCAGTTTTTCTTTTTCAATGCCAAGGTTTTCAGCAATCTCGGTCTCATCCCCATCGAGCTGCGCAAAATCTACCGCCAGACCGACAGCAGCTTCATATCGATGCTCGACAGGGTGCGCGTGAGCCATGCCTCGGAAAGTGATTTGCGCCTTCTCAACAGCCGTTGTGATCTTAATTACCAGGAGCCAAGCAATGGACTTGTGATGACTCTTGCCACAAGACGCGACACCGTTGATTCGATAAACGATGCCCACATGCAGGCACTCGACACGCCCGAGTATGTCTTCAACGGTGTGGTCACCGATGTCTTCCCCGACAACGACCTGCCCACGAGCAAGGAGCTCACCCTCAAGCAGGGTGCTCAAGTAATCTTCATTCGCAACGACCGTGAAGGGCGATGGGTTAATGGCTCTCTCGGTAAAGTATATAGGCTTGATGAAGATGGTATTCAGGTAGAACTTGAGAATGGTGACTGCTATCTGGTGGAACAGGAGATTTGGGAGAATGTGCAATATTCCTATGACGAAAAAGAGAAAAAAGTGGTTGAGAATGTTGTGGGCACTTTCAGGCAATATCCCATCAAGCCCGCATGGGCCCTCACTGTGCACAAGAGTCAGGGATTGACATTCAACAACATCGTCATCGACTTCTCGGGTGGGGCATTCTCCAGTGGGCAGACCTATGTGGCTCTCTCACGATGCACCTCGTTGCAGGGTATCACGCTGCTCAAACCACTTTCACAGCGAGATATCATTGTCAACACCGCGATTGTAGACTTCAGCCGAGAGTTCAACAACCAGACAGCAATAAACGATGCTATGCTCATGGAGAAAGCCGGTGGGCTGTATGCCATGGCGTCAATAGCGTTTGACCATGACGATTTCTCGCGATGTGTCGACTGCTTTGCTCAGGCAATGGAGATTCACAACATCATCACCAATCCTGTCGCCAAGCGACTGATTAAGATAAAGTTCAACAAGTTCTACCGTCTAAACAAGAAGATTGAGAACCTGGAGGAGGTTATCGACTCGCAGAATAAGCTTCTCAACGACCTGGCGGCCGAGTTCACGGCTATGGGCGACCAGTCATTGGGATTGGGACAGCTCGCACAGGAAGATGAAGTGAGATATGGCAGTGCCAAACCTCGACTCGATGAGATTGTGGTGAAATCGGCTATGGCAAACTATAATAAGGCTTTGAAACTGAGCAAGAACTATGTCCCTGCAATGCTCGGTAAGGCACGACTGCTTGAAGCGATTGGGGAGAATGAGAAAGCTAAAAGCCAGCTGCAGGATATCCTTGATTCCAATAAAAACTGCTATGAGGCACTCATGGCTATGGCTTCAATCTATGAGAGCGAAAAGGATGTTTCGATGGCAATAAAATTATACAAGCGTGCCACCCGTGCTTCGCGCACAGCTATTGAGCCTGTTCTCGCACTTGCTAAAGTCTATGACAAAATAGGTCTCGACGACGTGGCCGATGAATACCGTGACATAGCCAAGCAGATGCGCAAGCAGCAACAGGCCAAGAAATCGCGTCGTAAGAAAAAATAGTGCCTCTACTTTGACATTTGCAACTTGGTTGCATGAGATTTGGTTTAACTTTGCAGTGTTCTAAGAATAAATCAAATCATTATGACACACGACCATAATCATCACCACTGCGATTGCTGCTCTCACGAGCATCATCACAATTGCTCTCATGAGCATCATCACGAGCATGGCTCTACGAGGAGAACTATTATATTGATAGGCGTGACAGCACTGTTGCTGGCAATTGCTATCTATATCGAGAAAACATGCCATCTTGCCACATGGCAGCTACTGCTGGTTTATATGGTGCCTTATCTCTTGATTGGTTTCGGCACCATCAAGGAGGCTATGGAGGGGCTGGCTCACCGCGACGCGTTTAACGAGCACTTCTTGATGACGATAGCCACCGTTGGCGCCATGTGCATCGGGTTTCTTCCCGGTGCCGAGACGCAGTTTCCCGAAGCGGTTTTCGTAATGCTGTTTTTCCAGGTGGGAGAGTTGTTTGAGGGTTTTGCCGAGGGGAAAAGCCGCGAGAGTATCTCACACCTGATGGACATACGGCCCGATGTGGCAACCGTGGAACGAAATGGTGAACAGGCAATGGTGAACCCCGAAGAAGTTGGAGTGGGGGAGACTATCATAGTAAAACCAGGAGAGAAGGTGCCTCTCGATGGCGTGGTGATAGAGGGAGTGTCATCACTCAACACGGTGGCTCTCACTGGTGAGAGTGTGCCGCGTGAGGTCGAGGCGGGCGATGAGGTCATCTCGGGCTGTGTTAATGTCTCGGGAATGATCAGGGTCAAGACTGTCAAGAGCTTTGGCGAAAGCACCGTTTCGCGCATCATCGACCTGGTTGAACATTCTAAAGACAAGAAGTCGCGCAGCGAGACGTTTATCACTCGGTTTGCACGCATCTACACTCCTGTTGTGGTGCTTGCGGCAATAGCTGTTGCTGTGTTTCCCACTCTCCTTGGCGGGGACTTTGCCACCTGGCTCTACAGGGCATTGATGTTCCTTATTGTTTCGTGTCCTTGTGCCTTGGTGATTAGCGTGCCGCTTGCTTTCTTCGGGGGAATAGGTGGTGCATCAAGGCAGGGTATACTCATTAAGGGTTCCAGCTATATGGATGTTCTTGCACAGGTTGGGACGATTGTCTTTGACAAGACTGGCACGTTGACTCATGGGCAGTTTGAGGTAACTGCAGTTCATCCCGACACTTGCGATGAGCACCATTTGCTTCATCTTGCAGCTCATGTCGAACACTATTCCACTCACCCCATAGGGGCGGCGTTGCGCGATGCGTTCCCCGATGAGGCTACCGATGGTTGCAAAGTGGAGAATGTGGAAGAGGTGGCGGGACAAGGTGTGCGTGCCACAGTAGCAGGAGATGTTGTGTGTGTGGGCAATTCTCGCATGATGGATTCGATTGGAGCACAGTGGCGCGACTGTCACCATGTGGGGACCATCATTCATGTTGCTATCAATGGTGATTATGCCGGGCACATTGTTATAAACGACAAGATTAAGCAGGAAAGCGAGAAAGCGATCGCCGACCTTAAAGCCGCTGGCGTAGGGCGCATTGTGATGCTTACAGGTGACCGCGTCGAGGTGGGTGAAGATGTGGCCCTGAAATTGGGAATAGGAGAACATTATGCACAACTGATGCCTGACGACAAGGTCGAGCATGTAGAGAGGTTGCTCAAAGAAAAGGCACCAGGCAAGGCTCTCGCTTTTGTGGGCGACGGAATCAACGATGCGCCGGTGCTGGCGAGAGCCGATGTGGGCATTGCTATGGGAGGTCTGGGCAGTGATGCTGCCATCGAGGCTGCCGATGTGGTGCTCATGGACGACAACCCGACCAAGATTGCAATGGCCATGGCGATTGCTCGACGCACTTTGGCGATAGCGCGTCAAAACGTGATTTTCGCCATTGGCGTGAAGCTTGCCGTTCTCGTGCTCGCGTCGTTGGGATTTGCTACCATGTGGATGGCTGTTTTCGCCGATGTGGGCGTAACGGTTCTTGCCGTCCTGAACTCGATGAGGGCTTTGAGAACTTATTGACACGGGTCGATATTTTTTCGGTTTTCATTGATATTGAATTATTAGTGTCCGATAAAAATTTCTGCAACCAGGAAGTTGCATCTTTTGATAAAATGCTCTCGCTCGCAAGGCTTCAAGCAAGGTTGAATAACAAGGGCTGCGGTTCGGCAATGCTCAAGCGAGCTTGGCACTGCTCTCACCTTGCACCTTGTTTGGCTTTGACTCGCTTAATCGCATTTTTGTGAGAGGAAAAGCTCCCGTTTCTAAGACAATGAAGGACAAGATTTAGGTACTCTTTTTATTAAGGACATTTTCCGCACGTGGAATTACTGGAAAATTTGGAATCGCTGGAATCACTTCATAAGCTATTTACTTTATATATTGAGTTTCCGTGGCGATTTTGCTTATGGTTTGTTTTTTATTTTTTGCCGATTTTGCGACAAACCGCAAGTTGTCATTGTAGAATAACTTCATGCTTCTTTCTTTATCTTTTAACCCTCGATGTCAAAGAATGCGTTGCACATGGGCACACGCAAATGTAGCAGAAATGAATTCGGGAAACAACATTAAAAAACAGAAATTTCTTGCTTTTACTTGAACAACAGCAAGTAGAAAGATTCATTTAGTTGTTGAATAAAAACCAGAGCAGTTCACTGCGGTGAACTGCTCTGGTTTTTTGAGGTGATAGCTGTGATTACTTGAATTGTGCACTAATCTTTTGGCAAATCTCCTGCATCTGATTGGCAGGGAGACTGAGTTTCTTGCCAAAGAAGTTCATGTCGCTCTCTTTGTTGATGGGAACAAGATGAACATGGGCATGAGGAACCTCAAGGCCTAAAACCGCAACACCCACTTTCACACAGGGCATCGACAACTTGATTGCCGCTGCTACGCGTTTGGCAAAACTCATCAATCCTGAATACTCCTGCTCGTCAAGATCAAAGATGTAGTCTACCTCATGTTTGGGAATCACGAGAGTGTGACCAGGAGCAACGGGGTTGATATCGAGGAATGCATAGTAGTTCTCGTCCTCGGCAATCTTATAGCTGGGAATCTCGCCAGCAACAATTTTACTGAATATTGATGACATATTGACAAGGTGTTAAATAGAAATCTCGAGAATCTCAAACTTCATAGTTCCTGCAGGAGCTTGTATCTCAACAATGTCTCCAACCTTGTGGCCTACCAGTCCTTTAGCAATGGGGGTCGTAATCGATATTTTACCTTCTTTCAGATTTGACTCTGTCTCGGTGACTATGGTATAGGTCATTGTGGCTTTGTTGGAAACGTTTCTTATCGTAACCTTGGTAAGCAATTGTACCTCATCGGTGTTGATTTTACTCTCGTCGATGATGCGGGCGCCTGCTATCAAGTTTTTCAATTCGGCAATCTTTGCTTCAAGCATGCCTTGACGCTCACGAGCTGCATCATACTCGGCGTTCTCGCTCAAGTCGCCTTTCTCGCGGGCTTCAACGATGGCTTGAACAACTGCTGGGCGCTCAATGTTCTCAAGATTTGCAAGTTCTTGCATTTTTTTGTCATAACCAGCCTTGGTCATATAACTAATAGCCATGGTAAATTAATTTTGTTTTTTATAAAAAATTTTACAGTGAAACAGATTAAAAACCGAAGAATCTCATTTTTAAATTGAGATTCCCCGTTGTTTTTTGATTTTATTTTCAATGCAAAGGTAGGGTGTTTATAATTATTGTGCAAAAAAAACTCGAAATAGTTATTAACAATTCAGTTTTATTAACCAACTGTGCCTGTAATTGGTGGGGGTATAATGCCAGGTGCGGTTGTTTTTCGCTTTTGCTGTCGTTGGGCGTTCTGACAAAATGGGGATGAGCTAAAAATGCTCAACCGGCATTGTGCGGGTTGAGCATTTTATTTGATACTTTTCTTCGTCTTTGAAAAATTACGGCTCGCATCGAGAGCCGTTGAAACGGGGTAGGGCCCTGATTAGCCCAAATAAGATTTCAGCAGCTTGCTCTTTTGGCCTTTCAGGCGGCGTATCGCCTTCTCCTTGATTTGGCGTACACGCTCGCGTGTGAGGTCGAACTTTGCGCCAATCTCTTCAAGAGTCATCTCTTGACAACCTATACCGAAGAACATCTTCAAGATGTCGCGCTCGCGAGTGTTCAGCTGGTCTAAGGCACGGTTAACTTCCTTCGACAGCGATTCCTGGTTGAGCGATTGGTCGGCCATTGGAGAATCCTCGTTGGGCAGCACGTCAAGAAGGCTGTTGTCTTCTCCGTCGACAAACGGTGCGTCGACCGACACATGACGGCCGCTAACCTTCATGGCGTCCGAAATCTTGTCGACAGGGACATCGAGTTGCTCGGCAAGCTCCGACGCCGATGGACGGCGCTCGTGCTCCTGCTCAAATCGCGACTGGGCCTTGCTGATCTTGTTGATCGAGCCCACCTGGTTCAACGGCAGTCTCACAATGCGCGACTGCTCGGCCAGGGCTTGAAGGATTGACTGACGTATCCACCATACGGCGTAGGAGATAAACTTGAAACCACGTGTCTCGTCAAATTTCTGCGCTGCCTTAATCAGGCCTAAATTACCTTCGTCGATCAAGTCGGGAAGACTCAATCCCTGGTTCTGGTACTGCTTTGCCACTGAAACAACGAAACGCAAGTTGGCACTAACAAGCTTATCAAGAGCTGCTTGATCTCCTTGTTTAATACGCTGAGCCAGCTCGACTTCTTCGTCTACTGTGATGAGGTCTTTACGGCCTATCTCCTGCAAGTACTTGTCGAGCGAGGCGCTCTCGCGATTGGTGATGGATTTTGTGATTTTTAATTGTCTCATACTGAAATGTAGAGTTTAAGCTTGCAAATTTACAACAAATTTCTTATTAAAGATGTGAATTAGAGAAGAAAAGTTTAAAACATTAACCAATTTTAACTAAATCATCAAGAATAAGCTGCTTTTTGAGCTCAATTATATGAGGGAAGACGTCAAAATGAATGCATGCGATTAGCCTGCCTCGATGTGCTGTTTGGTAACAAAGCTAATCATGCTTTTCTCCTCGTTCTTGTGTGTCTTTTGAGGTGGTCGCCTCCAATGGATGGGCTATGTGAATAATTATTATCTTAAAAAGTTGTAAAAACATGGTGTTATTTGCTAATTATTGAAATAATGTGTGTAATTTTGTCCGAATTTTATGAAACCCTACTGATGGGGGTAGCAAATAAGAGTGAAAACAATTAATATTCAACTAATAACTTAAAACAACAAATTTCCCAGTGAAAACCTTGAACTTTGAAGACTTGATTCAATTCAGGAAAAAAGCTCAGGCGAACCTGAACGTTCGTGAACTGAGTTATGCTGCTGTGAGTGATAAAAGCTGTGGACTGGCCGTTGGTACCGAGCACATCGAGTTGCTCTGCTGCGGTGGTACTGGCTGTAAGGCTTCGAGCAGTGCGAAAATTGTCGACAACCTGAAGGCGGCGATTGAAGCCAATGGCATTGCCGATAAGGTTGATGTGATTGTAACAGGATGTTTCGGTTTCTGCGAGAAAGGCCCTATTGTTAAGGTTATGCCTGACAATACTTTCTACACACAGGTGAAACCTGAGGATGCCGACGAGATCGTAAAAGAGCACGTCATTGGTGGCCGCCGTGTAGAGCGTCTGCTCTATGTTGACCCCAAGACACAGGAGCACGTGAGTGACTCTAAGCACATGGACTTCTACCGCAAGCAGAAGCGTGTTGCCCTGCGCAACTGCGGTTTCATCGATCCCGAGAACATCGCCGAGTATATCGCACGCGACGGTTATGCAGCACTCTCTAATGCTCTGCAGAACCAGACCCCCGAGGAGGTTATCGACATCATCAAGAAAGCGGGACTCCGCGGTCGTGGTGGTGCAGGCTTCCCGACTGGTATGAAGTGGGGCTTCGCACGCAACTATCAGGCTGAGCACAAGTATGTGGTTTGTAACGCCGACGAGGGAGACCCCGGTGCGTTCATGGACCGCTCAATCATGGAGGGTGACCCCCATTCAGTAATCGAGGCAATGGCATTGTGTGGCTACTGCATTGGTGCAAGCGAGGGTCTTATCTACATCCGCGCCGAGTATCCTCTGGCAGTACACCGCCTGAAGATAGCTATCGAGCAAGCTCGTGAATATGGCATGCTTGGTAAGCAGATCATGGGTAGTGACTTTGACTTCGACATCGAGATCCGCTACGGTGCTGGTGCTTTCGTCTGTGGTGAGGAGACTGCTCTTATCCACTCTATGGAAGGCAAGCGTGGCGAGCCAACCCTCAAGCCTCCCTTCCCCGCCGAGAGCGGTTACATGGGATATCCAACCAATGTTAACAACGTTGAGACTCTTGCCAATGTGCCCATCATCCTTACCAAGGGAGCCGACTGGTTCGCTTCTATCGGTACCGAGAAATCTAAGGGTACTAAAGTGTTCGCACTCGCTGGTAAGATTAACAATGTGGGTCTTATCGAGGTACCAATGGGAACTACCTTGCGTGAGATCATCTACGACATCGGTGGTGGCGTGAAGAACGGCAAGAAGTTCAAGGCTGTTCAAACTGGTGGCCCTTCAGGAGGCTGCTTGACCGAGAAGCACCTTGACATTCCCATCGATTACGAAAGCCTTGGAGCTGCTGGCTCTATGATGGGTTCGGGTGGTATGATTGTTATGGACGAGGACGACTGTATGGTATCGGTTGCCAAGTTCTACCTTGAGTTCACAGTGGGCGAGTCGTGCGGTAAGTGCACTCCCTGCCGCATCGGTAACAAGCGTATGCTTGAAATCTTGACCCGCATTACCGAGGGCAAGGGAACTATGGACGACATCGAGCACCTCAAGTCGCTCGCAGCTACCATTAAGGATACTGCACTCTGCGGTCTTGGACAGACCTCTCCAAACCCTGTGTTGTCGACAATCGACAATTTCTATGATGAATATGTGGAGCACGTTAAGAAGCACACTTGTCGCGCTAAGCAGTGTAAGGCTCTCTTGACCTACACCGTTAACCCAGAGAAGTGTAAAGGCTGCGGCGCTTGCGCTCGCAACTGTCCGGCCGACGCTATCATGGGCGATGTGCGCAAGCCACATGTTATTAATCCATTCAAGTGCATCCGTTGCGGCATGTGCCAGTCGCGTTGCCGCTTCGACGCTATTCATGTTTTCTAACGACTCACGATTTTTATCATCATGGAAGAGAAATTAATCAAACTTACAATAGATAATCACGTAGTGGAAGTGCCACAGGGCACTACTCTGCTTGAAGCCGGCAAGCTCGTCGGCATCGACATTCCCACACTGTGCCACATCGACCTCAAAGGCACCTGTGTGAAGAACAAACCCGCCTCGTGCCGCCTGTGTGTGGTTGAGGTGGAAGGACGCCGCAACTTGGCGCCTGCTTGTGCTACCAACTGCATGCCCGACATGGTGGTGCACACCAATTCGGCTCGCGTCATCCGCGCTCGCAAGACAGTTGCCGAGCTCATCCTGAGCGATCACCCCAACGATTGCCTCACTTGCCCCAAGTGTAGCGACTGCGAGCTGCAGCGACTGGTAATGCGCCTCAACATCCGCCAGATGCCTTA
>CAMVKS010000061.1 GCA_947167995.1 uncultured Prevotellaceae bacterium | reverse complement strand
TGGCGCTGACGCTCGCACTACTGACTGGACCGAGAGCGTACTCTTCACCACCGAGATTGGCGAGGTTCCTGAAGAGCCAGCTTACTACCTCGTTGGTACATTCAACGGCTGGAGCCAGGTTGACGGCATGTTAGAGTTCGTTGACAACAAGGTTGAAGAGGTTGCACTTGAGGCTGACGCTGAGTTCAAGGTTATCACCTTCGACGAGGCTGGCAACACTGTTTGGTTCGGTGGCGAGGACGCTAATGGCGTTGGCTACTTCCTGATCAACGAGGCTCTCTATGGTGTGAACATCACTCTGATGGACGGTGCAAACTTCCACATGGCTGAGGCTGGCACTTACACCTTCGAGTTGGTACAAGAGGGTAAGGCTGCTCCTATGCTGAAGGTTACCAAGGTTAATGAGACTGGTATCAACACCGTTGGTGTTGACGCTAAGGCCGACAATGCTTACTACAACCTCCTCGGTGTTAAGTTCAACAGCATGCCAACTACTCCTGGCATCTACATCCACAACGGCAAGAAGGTTATCATCAAATAATCTATCTAACCGCTAAATCACTAAAAGATGCGTCCCATCGCGGGGCGCATCTTTTTTTTCTACAAGAGGACATCAAAGACAATTAAGGACAAGACAATTTGCGTTAGATGCAGTTTTATTAAAGACAATTGAAATGAGTGAAGACGTGCCACGCACCCCTACGGGGTACGCGCCGTGGGGTTACTCACTTCGTCCCCTTCGGGGACGTTCTGGCCTGCGGCCAGCACACGTGCGGGAAAACACCACTATAGCGGCCACTGTTACACACCCACCTCACCCACTCAAGGGGACGCCATGGCCTCGCGGCCAGCACCCGTGTGGGGAAACACTCCGATAGCAGACACGGCTACTCAGAGGGACGTTCTGGCCTGCGGCCAGCACTCACTCCCAACATCCAGGCCATGAGGTGCCTCTATAGCTTATTGGGCTGCGATTTTGGGATACCAAAAAATTGTTGTATCTTTGCACTCTAAAATCATATATTATGGAACAAATAGTTATTAATGTCGAGGACAAATCAATTTTAAGAAGTCTTCGCAAGATTCTAAACTCAATTAATGGTGTTTCTATTGTCAGAACTACCAAGAAACGCAAGAGGGGTTTAGATGAGGCCATTGAGGATGTGAAAGCCGGGCGTGTTTATACAGCTAATAACAGTAAAGAGATGTTTAAACACATTCTGGGCTGAAATGTATACAATCAAGTACTCACACAAGTTTGTCAAGGCGGTGAAAAAATGTGTCAAGCGCGGTCTTGATATAAATAAGCTGGAAACTGCTGTTGCAACTCTCGAAAGAGATGGCAAATTACCAGTGCAATATCGACCTCACAAACTTGTGGGAAAGTATGCAGGAAAGTGGGAATGTCACATAGAACCAGATTGGTTATTGGTTTGGGAACAAAATGATACAGAACTGATTCTTTTATTTTTAGACACAGGTACTCATTCCGATATTTTTTAATTGTTTTTGTATTTAATAAAATCTACGATATGAACATCTTAGAACTTAGCGAACAGGAGATAGTTAGGCGCAATAGTTTGAACCAGTTGCGTGAGTTGGGAATCGACCCTTATCCAGCAGCCGAATATGTGGTGAACGCTTGGAGCGATGACATTAAAGCCAACTTCAAGGACGACGACGAGCCACGCCAGGTGAGTGTTGCAGGACGCATCATGAGCCGCCGCATCATGGGCAAGGCTTCGTTCATGGAGCTCAAGGACTCACGCGGTCGCATCCAGGTCTACATCAGTCGTGACGACCTGTGCCCCGGCGAGAACAAGGACCTCTATAACGTGGTGTTCAAGAAGTTGCTCGACATTGGCGACTTTGTGGGCATCGAGGGATATGTGTTCCGCACGCAGACTGGCGAAATCAGCGTCCATGCCCAGTCGCTCAAGGTGCTGAGCAAGAGTCTCAAGCCACTGCCCATCGTGAAGGTTAAGGACGGTGTGACCTACGACGCCTTCGACGACCCCGAGCTGCGCTATCGCCAGCGCTATGTCGACCTTGTGGTCAACGAGGGAGTGAAGGACACCTTCCTCAAGCGCGCCACCGTGGTGCGCACCATGCGTCAGGTGCTCGACGATGCTGGCTACACCGAGGTTGAGACTCCCACCCTGCAGGCCATCGCCGGTGGTGCCAGCGCGCGCCCGTTCATCACCCACTTCAATGCATTGAACATCGACATGTATATGCGCATCGCCACCGAGCTCTACCTCAAGCGCTTGATAGTGGGCGGCTTTGAGGGCGTGTATGAGATTGGCAAGAACTTCCGCAACGAGGGCATGGACCGCAACCACAACCCCGAGTTCACCTGCATGGAGCTCTATGTTCAATATAAGGACTACAACTGGATGATGTCGTTCACCGAGCAGCTGCTCGAGAAGATTTGCGTGGCTGTGAACGGCTGCACCGACAGCGTGATCGACGGCAAGACCATCAGCTTCAAGGCTCCTTACCGCCGCCTTCCCATCCTCGACGCCATCAAGGAGAAGACTGGTTATGACCTGAACGGCATGGACGAGGCACAGATTCGCGAGGTGGCTCAGAAACTGGGCATCGAGGTTGACGAGACCATGGGCAAGGGAAAGCTCATCGACGAAATCTTCGGCGAGACTTGCGAGGGCACGTTCATCCAGCCTACTTTCATCATTGACTATCCCGTCGAGATGTCGCCACTGACCAAGATGCACCGCAGCAAGCCCGGCCTCACCGAGCGCTTCGAGCTTATGGTCAACGGCAAGGAGGTGGCCAACGCCTATAGCGAGCTCAACGACCCAATCGACCAGGAGGAGCGCTTCAAGGAGCAGATGCGACTTGCCGACAAGGGCGATGACGAGGCTATGGTTATCGACCAGGATTTCTTGCGCGCATTGCAATATGGTATGCCTCCAACGAGCGGTATTGGCATCGGCATCGACCGCCTCACCATGCTCATGACCGGCAACAGCTACATCCAGGATGTGATGCTCTTCCCGCAGATGCGCCCCGAGAAGGTGGCTCGCCGCGACAAGGAAGAGGCGTTCACTGCTCTGGGCATCCCCGCCGAGTGGGTGGCTCCCATCCAGAAGGCTGGCCTGCTCACCGTCGAGGCCCTGGGAGCACTCGAGAAGCCCGGCAAGCTCTTCCAAGACCTGCTTGAAATCAACAAGAAGTACAAGCTTGGCTACAAGAACCCCATGCCCGACGATGTGAAGCAATGGGTTGAGGCCGCCAAGAGTAAATGTTAAGTGTCAAGTGTTAAGTAGGGACAAGGGGTGCCTTGTCCGGTAATCTCGTCCACTTTTTTACACAACTATTAAACTCAAGAAACATATCTTTAATCCTGCGGCGATGTTCTACATTCTCGCCGCAGTGTTGATTGTGGTGATGCTCTCGATGGTGAGCCTCACGATAACGCGCAGCATGTTTGGCTCGCTGTCGCAGCAGCCGCTCACGAAGATATTCTTCAACCACGTGGCCGACGCCATTCTGCTGCTCGCACCCTGCTGGGTAATCAAGCACCGCCGCACCTACACCTTTATTATATTATGGCTCGTGGCACTGTGGAGCTTCGTCCAGATGCTCTACTATCCCACCTATCGCGACGTGATGCCGTTCTCGTCGTTCCTGCTGGTGAAAAACATCTCACCAACGCTCGTCAAGAGTTCGCTGGGTGCGGTCACCAAGAAGTCGCTCATGGTGCTGTTGATGCCGTTGGTGCTTCATGCCTATCACTGGTGGCTTCGACGCCGAGACGATGCCGTTGCACAGTCGCGCTGCTGGTGGATGCTTGCTGCGAGCATAGCCGCCTATGTGGTGATGCGACTGATCATCACCACCAGCATCTATCTCGCCAACCGCCAGAACTATAGCGACCTGCGCGATGCCTTTGTCACACGCTATGCCAAGCTTGGTGGTCGACACCTTAATTATATAATGCACAACGGAGCGACGGGGTATGCCTTGTTCTGTTTTGCATCGACCTTCGACAATATGGTGAGCGATGCTGACTTGAAGCTCGCCGAGAACTTTGTGAAAACCAGCTGTCCCGCCTATTCCGACAATAGCTTCAAGACCCCTATAGAACACCCCAATCTCATCTTCATCATGGTGGAGTCGCTCAATGCCTGGGCTGTGAATCTCGACATCGACGGCGAGCCGGTGACTCCCACACTGAATGCCCTCGTGGCCGACACCACAACCATTGCAAGCCTCAACATGATTTCTCAGGCCAAGAACGGACGCTCGAGCGATGGCAAGTTCATGTATCAGACTGGCTTGCTGCCCATGCTCGACAAGTCGGTGGCCATGGAATACAGTGATCGCACCTTCCCGTCGCTGGTGAAAGCGTTGAAGAAACATGGTTATGAGTCAATCGAGATATGTGGCGACGAGGCAGGACTGTGGAACGTGGAGAGCATGTCACAGGCCTACGGGTTCGATACTCTCTACCACAATCCCGAGCTTATCAAGCAGCTCGAAGCCGCCCAGTTTAAAATCGACAAGGTGGTGATGGAGCTGGCGGCGCAACAGCTGCCGCAGCGCTCAAAGCCGTTTGTCGCACAGCTCTTCACTGGAGTGATGCACAGCCCCTACAACGAGACCTTCGAGCCTGCCACCTGGATTTCGGCGAGCAAGCAGTATACTCCCGCCGTGCGCAACTACCTCGAGAAGACCCACTACTTCGACCAGCAGCTCTCGATATTTCTTGAGAGCCTCAAGCGCAGTGGCCTCTACGATAACAGCGTGATAGTGATCGCCAGCGACCACAGCGAGAATGTCGACGACGAACCCGCCGGGCGGCCCTCGCTGAGCAAGAACGGCAACGAGTGCGTGCTCATTGTGATAAATGCCGCTGCTGGCATGAAGCTGGAAGGCCCCATTGGGCAAATCGATGTCTATCCCACAATTCTTGATATTATGGGCCTTAACGACTACAGTTGGAAAGGGTTGGGACATAGCCTCTTGCGTGGAGGCGTACGTTCGGTGGCCGCATCGGTCGACGAGACAGTAGGCACCTCGCCACTCATCAAGACCCAGAAGAAGGCTTGGATGGCGAGCGACATCTTGATTAAAGCCAACTGGTTCAAAAACAAGGAGTAACAACTCCTTTTTTCCTAAGGTGGATGACTTTGGCCTTGAGGCTTGTTGGGCGCTTCGCTTAAAATTAATTTAAAATTTGTTTTAAAATTTCATATCCGCCCGTTCAATTAATTTTAATTCTAATTTTCAATTAATTTTGAACGCGTAGCGCGACCTTCGAGCGTGTTGGCCTTGAGGCTTGTTGGGCGCTTCGCTTAAAATTAATTTAAAATTTGTTTTAAAATTTCATATCCGCCCGATTGGCAAATTTTCATTTCAATTTTCAATTAATTTTGAGCGCGTAGCGCGACCTTCGAGCGTGTTGGTCATGAGGCTTGTTGGGCGCTTCGCTTAAAATTAATTTAAAATTTGTTTTAAAATTTCATATCCACTTGATTATCTTATCAAGCGTATTTTTTTTATTTCTCCAGTAGTTAAATCTTGTTCAAACCACTCAGAGTACAGCGAATCATTGCCAAAATTTATTATCATTCCATACGGCAGTTTTGTTAGCCTCATGTAGTTCCATAGTTGGTGTTTATGCTCTAAAGTAACATATTTCAAAGCTTTCAGTTCAACAATTATATTTCCATTAACGACCAAGTCCATACGGTAATGTTGATCAAGCTGAACGTCTTTCCAATACATGGGTAAGAACACTTGTTGTTCTACTTTATATCCATCTTGTTGAAGGAGATATTTAAGTGCGGCCTCGTATGCCGATTCAAGTAGCCCTGGTTTATATTCACGGTGAATTTCCATGGATCGACCTGTTATCTCCTTAAAAAAAGAATATTTAGTATTCAGTTCTTCTAATGTCATATTGTAATCAATTAATTTTCATTTAATTTCTCGCCGCAGGCGACCCTCCAGCATGGCAGCCATGAGGCTTGGTGGGCGCTTCGCTTAAAATTGAATTAAAATTTATTTAAAAAATTTCATATCCGTCCGGGTAATTAATTTTCATTAGAATTTTCAATTAATTTTGAGCGCGTAGCGCGACCTTCGAGCGTGTTGGCCTTGAGGCTTGTTGGGCGCTTCGCTTAAAATTAATTTAAAATTTGTTTTAAAATTTCATATCCGCCCGATTGGCAAATTTTCATTTCAATTTTCAATTAATTTTGAGCGCGTAGCGCGACCTTCCTGCGTGGTGGCCGTGTTGGCATCTAACGCTTGTGCTTGCGGCGCAAGGTCATGAAGATGAAAGGGTAGGGGTTGCGGTCGTCGGCAGGGTGACTCTCCTCGCTCATTATTCCCCACGAGCGCATGTCGATGCGGGGGAAATGGGCATCCACGTCTTTGAATTTATAATCTATCACCGTGAGGTGGATGGTGTCGACCAGCGGGAACGCGGCGCGGTAAATCTGTTCGCCGCCAATCACAAACACCTCGCCCGGCATCGTCACTGCCGCCAGAGCCTCCTCGACACTGTGCGCAACGGTGACCCCCTCGGCGGCGAAGCCCGGGTTGCGGGTGATGACGATGTTTTGCCGCCCGGGCAACGCACCCTTAGGGAACGACTCAAAGGTCTTGCGGCCCATGATGATGCTGTGCCCCATGGTGATTTCCTTAAAGTGGCGCATGTCGGCAGGCATGTGGCACAACAGTTGCCCCTGCTTGCCAATGGCGCCATTGCGGTCGATTGCTACTATCGCTGAAAAAAACATAGAGTTATGAGTTGTGAGTTATGAGTTGTGAGTTGTGAGTTATGAGGGGAGAGTGAGAGGGGGGAGTGAGAGATTTCGCATTCCGCATTTCGCATTCCGCATTCCGCATTCTGCATTCCGCATTCCGCATTCCGCATTCCGCATTCAGCATTCAGCATTCCGCATTCCGCATTCCGCATTCCGCATTCTGCATTCCGCATTCTGCATTCTGCATTCCGCATTCCGCATTCTGCATTCTGCATTAAACCGAGACTACTCCCTTTATCAACGGCCAGGGGTCGTAGCCTTCGAGCTTGAAGTCGTCATACTGGTAGTCGAAGATACTTTTCACCTCGGGGTTGAGCACCATGCGAGGCAACTGGCGTGGCTCACGGCTGAGCTGCTCATGCACCTGGTCCATGTGGTTGAGGTAGATGTGAGCGTCGCCAAAGGTGTGGATAAACTCCCCTGGCTCCAAGCCTGTGACGTGAGCCACCATCATGCACAGCAGCGAGTAGCTCGCGATGTTGAACGGCACGCCCAAGAACAAGTCGGCGCTCCGCTGATAGAGCTGGAGGCTGAGTTTGCCATCAGCCACATAGAACTGGAACAAGCAGTGGCATGGAGGCAACTTCATGGTGGGCACCTGAGCCACATTCCACGCGCTCACCAAGATGCGGCGCGAGTCGGGGGTGTTCTTTATCTGGTCGATGACCTGGCTAATCTGGTCGATGGCACCGCCATCGTAGTCGGGCCACGAGCGCCACTGGCTGCCATACACGGGGCCCAGATCACCATTTTCGTCGGCCCACTCATTCCATATTCGCACCCCATGCTCCTGCAGGTAGTGCACATTGGTGTCGCCTTTCAGGAACCACAGCAGTTCGTAGATGATAGACTTGAGGTGTACCTTCTTGGTAGTGAGCAGCGGGAAACCCTGGCTCAAGTCACAACGCAGCTGATAGCCAAACACGCTCTTCGTGCCAGTACCAGTGCGGTCGTGCTTGATAGTGCCATGGTCAAGCACATGCTGCAATAAATCCAGATATTGTTTCATTGTAAAAAGGTCTTTGTGAATTGTAATTGCAAAGATATAAAAAAAAATATAAAGCACAATGATTTTGCCACTGCGCAGAATTTTTATCAGACGATTAAATAATATTATCTTCTCCCTTGAGTATAGATGGGCACTTCGCTTAAAATTTTATTAAAATTGAATTGAAAATTTGATTTGTCAGACGATTAAAGACGAGCATAAGAAAGTTTTAAGTGAAGCCGCTGGCTATGGTGCGAGTTGGCAGCTCGCAATACTGGACTGGCTTTTCTTTCTCACCTCGCTTGCATTGCATGAATCACTTGCATCGGTTTCATTTCCTTGAAGGCTTGAATTGCTTGCTTTTTTGGAGAGATAGGTGTCTATGTACCATTGTGGGTATACAATTTCTTCTATTTTGCGTGAATCACTTGCATCGGTTTCTTCTTGTTGGGCTTTGGCAATGCGTGAGACTTGGGCTTGTGAGAGTCCTACTATGGCTGAGATTTCTCGGGTGGAGTAGCACAAGGCTCGGTAGTGGGCTATCGCCTTGTTTATTTCATCTCTTGACCTGAAGCCGTTGTCACGGACTAACTGGCGCTCGTTCTCGTCGTGGTGGATGTTGGTGAAGATTAGGTGCTTGTCATCGGTGGTTGTGAGCTGCATCGCCATGACTGCATCGTCGCCGAGGAAGACTGGTGCCATGCGGTTCTTGTGTTGCTTTATGTAATGTGTCTTTTGGTTGGTTGTCGTATTGTGGCGGCTAGTCTCGGTGAGTGAGAAGACTGAGTCGCATGCGTGTATGATTTCGTAGGGATGCTGTAGCTCGTCGGTATTTGCGAGGTCTTTCTTTTTGAGCTTTTTGGAATGAGCAATGAGCAGCATGGCAGTACCGTTGTGGCGGCTGATGATGCGAAGGCTGTTGAGGGTCTGTCGCATGGAGAAGGGGTCCTTGGAATCGGTGAGGAGGCTGATTTCGTCGATGATTACCGCCTGTGGTTTTTTGTCGGCAATTTCTTGTGCGATGAACTGGAGTTTCTCATCGGGAGTGGCGTAGTAATCGCTCGGTGAGCAGGTCTCGACAAGAGGCTTTACTGGGTATTCGAAGTTCTCAAGGTCGAAATAGATGACCGAGAGTTGCTTGTTTTTCAACTCATTGGCGATTTGCATGGCGAGAATTGACTTGCCGACGCATGGCTCTCCGAAGAGGCATGCCATCTCACCCTGCGCCCAAAGACCCTGCCAGAGGTCGGTGTTGTCGCTCTCGGTGTTCATGTTGTTTGTCGGGGAACTTGATGGAAGAATGCTGTTGAAGGTGCTACTGAACTGGTTGCTGCTGGCGTTGAGCGCCTTGCGGAAGTTTTTTGGACGGTTACTCATTGTTGTAGATGTGTTTTATTAATGTTTTTCTCACAAAGATAGTGGAAGGGCAGAGGGAAAACCACATTAAAAAAACTTTGTCAGACGATTAAAAACTATTCTCTTCTCCCTTGAGGATAGATGGGCGCTGCGCTTAAAATTGAATGAAAATTAAATAAATAATTATTCAACAGACTGACACAGATTTTGTCAGACAATTAAATACATTTCATGTATTTAAGTTTTGTTGTTGATGATGAGCATAGTTTTTGCCCCAACTTGCACTTCTTTTGCAACATGAAAGCAAATATCCCTGAATTCTTTTTAAAATGTAGACAGTAGTCCGTTGTGAAGTTGTCTACAGAGGGGTAATTTTGCTAGTTAAAACTATTTACAATGAACATTAACGAAAAATTTGGTCATCGCATCAAGGAAATCAGGAAGGCTAAAGGTCTGTCGCAGGAGAAGTTAGCCAACCTTGCCGAGATTGATAGGACATATTTGCCCGAAGTTGAGAGAGGAGAAAGAAATATCTCGTTAGTAGTAGCCGAGAAAATCGCAAACGCCCTAGGAGAGAGATTATCACAAATGTTAGAATAGTCAAGTTATGAAAGAGAATAAAAAATATAATGATTCACCTGAAAACGAAGCTTTTGAGGAAGAGCTCATTCCATATCAGAGAAGTATTTTTGATCCTCAAACTGCTACGTATAAGTCGTTTGATGTAAAAACTAAAGCAAAACAAATAAATATTTTATCTCTTTTTTCAGGATGTGGAGGATTGGATCTTGGCTTTGAACAAGTTGGAAATTATAAGACAATATGGGCAAATGATTTTAAGCCAGAAGCTTGTGAAACATTTCGCAATCATTTTGGCAATATTATTTTGGAAGGTGATATTGAGCAAGTAGACCCCTATACAGATAAAACGATTCCTGAATGCGATTTGATTTTGGGAGGGTTTCCATGTCAGGACTTTTCAATCATATGGAAAAGACCTGGTCTTAATGGAGAAAGAGGTAACTTATATAAAAGTTTTCTTAGGTTTGTTGACGCAAAAAAACCAAAAGCTTTTGTTGCCGAGAATGTTAAAGGAATCCTTACTGCTAACAAGAAGAAAGCAATTAAACAAATTATTGAGGATTTTCAAAGCATTGAACCTGGATATGTTGTTATTCCTCATCTGTATAATTTTGCTGAATATGGTGTACCTGAATTTAGAGAAAGAGTTTTAATTGTTGGAATTCGTTCAGATTTGGGATTTGATTTCAAACATCCAAAACCAACTCATGGGATAAAAGATGGTTTGCTGCCATTTGTGACAGTAGGAGAGGCATTTAAAGACGTTGAGAAAGTTGAGTATAATAATGAACACCTTAATGTTACTGAACGCACAAAAAAAATAATTAGTTTAATACCTGAAGGTGGTAATTTCATGGCCATTCCAAAGGATAGTCCTTATTACGTTAAAGGTATGATTAGTCACGTTTATCGTAGAGTTCATTTAGGAGAGCCATCAAAAACAATTATTGCTGCAGGTGGTGGTGGAACATGGGGATATCACTATCCAGAGAATCGCCCTTTAACAAATAGAGAAAGAGCGAGAATTCAATCTTTCCCAGATGATTTTATTTTCTTTGGTAGTACAACTGAAGTTAGGAGACAAATTGGAAATGCAGTACCACCAGTTGGTGTTCATGAAGTTGCAAAAGCCTTAAAGCCACTATTCTTAGGCGATTATGAAAAAGTTGACTTGAAGGAACGACTTAATAACTATAAACAGATGCCTTTCGAACAGAGATATAAACTAATAACTCAAGAACTATAATTATGGAACTTCTTTTAACAAAAAACCCAATTATTTCTTCTATTGGGTGTAAAGCAGTCAAGGACTATTACTCAGATTGTATATTGCAATCAGATGTATTTAATATAGCAACAGGCTTTATATCTAATCAATCTCTTGCTGAATTGAGAAGAATTTCTGAAATTCGCTCAAATAATATTATGATTAATATTTTTATTGGAATGCATTGTATAAAAGGATTTACAAAAGTTCAATATAATGCATTAAAATCATTAAACACGTATTTTGCTGAACATAACTCAGGGAGTATTTATTTATCACCTTCTACAATGTTTCACGGCAAAATGTATTCATTTTTACAAGATCATAATTGTTTAGGTGCTTTCGTTGGTTCATCTAATCTTGACAGTTTTGTTTCAGCTGCACCTAGTTATATTGAAAGTGATATACTTTTTAATGGAGACGAAGCTACATATATAAACAATCATATATATGAGATTTTTAATCGATTAGGTGTTCCTTTTGATGAAATACCTACTCCAACGGATTTTATTCCTGTTTCAAGTAAGATTTTTGATTCTAATTACGAACATGTTAGAGAGGTATCAGAAGATGAAATCCATAGGGCTGCAGCTTATGTTCATGGCGATATCATCAGAATACCTCTTAAAACTGAGAAAAAAAGTAATCTTAACACATCTTTTGGCAAGGGCAAAATAAAGGGGAAATATAGTCCACGAGACTGGTTTGAAGTGGAAATAATTCTTAATAATCCAAGTATGTATGATCTCATTCCGACAGAATCCAATTTTACAGTCATAACTAATGACGGATATAGTTTTGACCTAAAAAGACAAGGTTCTTATTATAAAAATCTAAGATCTGCATCAGATCTTAGAATATTGGGTAGATGGATTAAGCAACGAATGATAAACGAAGGTGCTATTGAATTTGGTCAAGCAGTAACACCAAGTATTCTTGATAGATTTGGAAAGCATTTTTTGGTTCTTCAAAAAACCTCAGATAATAATTGGTATTTAAAAATGGAATAACATGACTTATCTAAATTCTTATATCAATACTTTGCCATTTGCTGATTTAAAAACATCAGTTGTTGAAACATCAACGAAAGTTTATGAAAATGTTCTTAATACTTTTCATTTCAATGGGCAAACAACAGGTTTGTTGATGGGTAATGTGCAAAGTGGTAAGACAGCACAAATGCTAGGTATAATATCAAAACTAGCAGACGAAGGTTATAAACTATTTCTTCTATTAACTACAGATATTTCAGATTTACAGAGACAAACGTTTAAACGTGTAAAAAATTCATTAATAGATTTTAATGTTTATTCTGAAACAGACTCTTTGGCTTTTTTAAATGATGGAATTACTCGACCGACTATCTTAGTTTTGAAAAAGAACTCGAGAATTTTAAAAAAATGGAGAACAAACCTATTAACATCAAGTGCCTGTCGTGGGCTGTCATTAGTAATATTTGATGATGAAGGTGATGCTGCCAGCTTAAATACATTTATTAATCGTCATAGTCAGAGTACAATTAATTTACATCTTGATAGGATAAAATCTACGGCTGATGCAGGCACATTGTACTTTGAAGTAACAGCAACACCTCAAGCAATTATATTGCAATCTACTCTTTCTAATTGGCGTCCATCCTTTATTAATTACTTCAAACCAGGTCAAGGTTATCTTGGAGGTAATTTCTTTTATTCATATCCCAATTCTTATACTATAAAGTTTACTGGAGAAAATGAATTAGCAGATATTTTAGGGGATGACGATAACGTATGCCCAACAGGCCTTCAAATGAGTATTATGTCATTTTTGGTTAATTGTGCTCATAAACGAATAAATGGTGATACAAATTGTAACTTTATGATCCATCCAAGTTCTAGGATTGATGCTCATGAAAAATTTGTGAAGCGTGTCCAGGAACATCTTAATCTACTACTTAATTCTGAAGGAGAAGAAGATTTTGATGAGCTTTTATATGAAACGTGGCGTGATTTACAATCATCAAGGCCAGACCTTGAACATTTTGAAGATATAAAAGCTGCAGTTGGCGAGATTTTATCGAATGGCGAAATAAGAGCAATACCTCTTAATTCTCGCAGTTATATTTGTAGAGATAGTAATAATCCAGATGCTCTAGATTTATCAAAAGGATATAATGTTGTAGTCGGAGGAAATACCCTTGGTCGTGGTATTACTTTTCCACATCTACAGACTGTATATTATTGTCGCACGTCTAAAAAACCACAAGCTGATACTTTTTGGCAGCATTCTCGAATTTTTGGCTATGATAGAGAGCGAGAATTAATTCGAATTTTCATACCACAAACACTACATCGTCTTTTTGTCAACCTCAATGAATCAAACAACATCATAATAAAACAAATTGAGAATAGCTTAGATAATATTCAAATTATTTATCCTAAAAACATTAAGCCTACTCGCAGGAGTGTTCTAAACAATGAAACTTTAAATCTTATTCAAGGTGGTGTTAACATGTTTCCAATCCAACCTATTGAAAACAATACAACACAATTAGACCCATTATTGTTGAATTATTCAAACGAAGAATCTGCTATAGTAGATAAAGATTTTGCTATAAACATATTACGTTATTGTGGAAGCAATAATTCTGAAGACTTTCCAAATGATAAATTTATATCATCTATTGAAGCGTTAGCTAATAAACGTCCTTCAATTAAATGTCGTATTATAATTAGAACTAATCGTAATCTGTCGAAAGGTACAGGCACATTACTTTCTGAAAATGATCGCATTTTAGGTTCTCACTATAATGATGAGATAGTACTCACGGTTTATAGAGTAAATGGCAATATAGAGCAGGGATGGAATGGTAGTCCTCTTTGGATACCTAATATTAAATTCCCTAGCAATTGTTGCTTTTATGACTCTGAATAATCAATGCAATAATTGAATACTTCAAAACTCATCTCAAAAAATCGTTTTTATTCGATTAATAAGCCTACTAAAAGACATGTTATAACAAACTTTCCGAGCTTGCGAGGCTTTTTGGCACCGTGAGGTGTGGCTTTTTGAAAGAAACAAAACACCCTTTTTCGGCAGGAGATAAAAGACATAGGAACAAAAGTTTTAATAAGAACAGATTTTTTTGTTCTTATGCCCCTCCAAGAGAGGTTGTTATGTTCTTCTGTCTAAAAAAACTGCTATGAAAGAACTGTTTTCTCAAGGCTGGCCGTGAATTCTAATAGCAAGTGCGAAATTAGAGAAAATTATTGATATTTTTGAA
>CAMVKS010000060.1 GCA_947167995.1 uncultured Prevotellaceae bacterium | reverse complement strand
AGTAGGTAATCGCCCCCTAAGGAGACTCAGGAACCCGTTCCTGGGTCTCTTTTTTGATATTTGTAAGAGATTAATATAAAATCACCCAAGGCAAGCCTCGGGTGATTTTACGTTTTGATTTGGTATATATTTATATATTTCTATATAAATCAAGTTGATTATCAGTGCCTTTTTATGTAAAAGGGCAATATTTTTTACAAAAATAATGCTTTTTGGCTAATAAAAAAGTTTTTTGCTCAAAAAGTTATTAACAACCGCCGTTGTGATGCGTTTTGGAATCTTGAGATTTTAGTATATATGAGAAGTTATGGTTTGACGCTGGCAGAAAGTAAAATCTCCCGAGGGAGAGCCCCTTGGGAGATTTGTTGTGAGATTGTTATCTTTAAGTGCAAATTTATTTTATTACGCCAAGTTTCTTGCCCACCTTGATGAAAGCGTCGATGGCCTTATCGAGGTGCTCACGCTCGTGACCTGCCGAGAGCTGAACGCGGATGCGTGCCTCGCCTTTTGGCACTACAGGATAGTAGAAACCTGTAACGTAGATGCCCTCTTCCTGCATTGCTGCGGCAAAGTCTTGCGAGAGTTTAGCATCATAGAGCATCACGGCGCAGATGGCACTCTGTGTGGGCTTGATATCGAAGCCAGCGGCCATCATCTTGTCGCGGAAGTAGTTCACGTTGTCGATGAGCTTGTCATGAATCTCGTTGCTTTCCTTGAGCATCTTGAACATCTCAAGGCTGGCGCCCACGATGACGGGAGCCACCGAGTTGGAGAACAGGTAGGGGCGTGAACGCTGGCGCAGCATGGCGATAATCTCTTTGCGTCCGGTGGTGAAGCCACCCATAGCACCGCCAAAGGCCTTACCCAATGTTCCAGTGAATACGTCGATCTTGCCGTACAGGTTGAACTGCTCGGCTACACCGTGACCAGTGGGGCCTACCACACCAGCAGAGTGCGACTCGTCGACCATTACCATGGCGTCATATTTCTCGGCAAGCTCAACAATCTTGTCGACTGGAGCTACATTGCCGTCCATTGAGAACACACCGTCGGTGGCGATGATGCGGAAACGTTGTTCTTGTGCCTGCTTTAGACATTCCTCCAGTTCTTCCATGTTGGCGTTGGCATAGCGGTAGCGTTTAGCTTTGCACAGACGCACACCGTCAATGATTGAAGCATGATTCAGAGCATCGCTGATGATGGCGTCGTCGGGACCGAGCAGTGCTTCAAAGAGACCTCCGTTGGCATCGAAGCATGAGCCGTAGAGAATGGTGTCCTCGGTGTGGAAATAGTCACTGATAGCAGCCTCGAGTTCCTTGTGGATGTCTTGGGTACCACAGATGAAACGCACGCTCGACATGCCGAATCCGCGCTTGGCCATCATGTCGGTTGCAGCCTTGATAAGGCGGCTGTTGTCGCTCAAGCCAAGGTAGTTGTTGGCGCAGAAGTTGAGCACGTCGGTCTCGGGTTTCACTTTGATAGCTGCCCTTTGGGCAGTGGTGATTAGTCTTTCTTCTTTGTACAAGCCAGCCTCTTTGATAGCAGCCAGCTCTTTGCTAAGGTGTTCTTGAAATTTGCCGTACATAGCGATTTTAAAGCTTAAATAGTTGTTTATTAGGTTATATAATTAATATAGTATTCTCTTCGGTACCCACAAAGTTCTAAAAAAAATGCGACATACAACAATTTTTTTGCTCAAATTTTATTAAATTTGATTGTTAGTGATTAATTTTGCACTCATAAACTTTAAAACAACTATTTTTATTGCAATATGAAGAACATTTTAGTTATTGGGTCAACAGGGCAAATTGGTTCTGAACTCACCATGAAGCTAAGAAGTATTTACGGCAACGATGCCGTAGTAGCAGGTTACATTCCTGGCGCCGAGCCCAAGGGAGAGCTCGCCGAGTCAGGTCCAAAAGAAGTGGTAGATATTACCAACGCTCAGCAGATCGCCGATGCCGTGAAGAAATATGACATCGACACTATCTACAATCTTGCTGCCCTCCTTTCGGCAGTGGCCGAGAGCAAGCCCTTGCTTGCATGGAAGATTGGCATAGGTGGCTTGATGAACACCCTCGAGGTTGCTCGTGAGTGCAAGTGTGCAGTATTCACTCCCAGTTCCATTGGCTCCTTCGGTCCCAATGCTCCCAAGGACGGCACCCCTCAAGACACCATTCAGCAGCCCCGCACGATGTATGGTGTCACTAAGGTTAGTGGCGAGTTGTTGAGCAACTACTATTTCACACGCTTTGGCGTTGACACCCGTTCGGTTCGCTTCCCTGGTTTGATATCTTATGTAACCCCTCCAGGTGGCGGTACTACCGACTATGCTGTCGACATCTACTACAGTGCCGTTAAGGGCGAGAAGTTCCAGTGCCCCATCAAGGCCGGTACTTTCATGGACATGATGTACATGCCCGATGCGCTTCGTGCCGCCATCGAGATTATGGAGGCCGATCCCAACCACCTCATTCACCGCAATTCGTTCAACATTGCTTCAATGAGTTTTGATCCAGAGATTATCTATAACTGTATCAAGAAGTATATCCCATCGTTTGAGATGGAATATCAGTTCGACCCATTGCGACAAGGCATTGCCGACTCGTGGCCCAACCGCCTCGACGACACATGTGCCCGTGTGGAGTGGAACTGGAAACCCGAATATGATCTCGACACGATGACACAAGACATGATTAAGAAATTGAAAGTGAAATTCGGAAAATAAAACCGAGAAATCAGGCGACTATAATGAAGGCGCAACACACACTCTCTGGAGTGGGTTGCGCCTTTGTTGTTCTTTTAATAAGTCCGTTAAGACTCTTGTTCTTCGTTGTTGCTCTTGCTGTTTACTGTGACAGTTATGAGCTCGAGTCTTGCACCGGTTTTCTTGTTGATGTGAACTGTGAAATTGTCGATAGTGTGTTCTTCGCCTTGATTGGGAATCACCTCGAGGTTGTTGACGATGAATCCGGCTAAAGTCTGGTAGTCGTCATTCTCAGGCAGGTCAAGGTCGAAGAGCTCGTTGATGCGTTCAATCTCCATGCGTCCCGAGAATTCGTAGGTGTTCTCGCCTGTCTTGCGGGCCACGAGTTTGCGGCGGTCGTGTTCGTCTTCGATATCACCGAAGATTTCTTCGACAAGGTCTTCGAGTGTGACCATACCCGCAGTTCCTCCAAACTCATCGACCACAATAGCCATGCTTTTCTTCTCCTTGAGCAGGTTCTGCATCATTTTCTTGGCGAGCATAGTCTCGGGTGCGATGATTACAGGCTTAATCTGGTCCTTCCAGTTCACATTGGGCTTGAACATCTCGCTCACCTGAATGAAGCCAATCACGTTGTCGATATCATCGTGGTAGACCACTATTTTCGACAGACCCGACCGTGTGAAGAGTTTGCTGAGTTGTTCCCTGCTTGTCTCGGCGATATCCACGCCCACAATCTCGTTTCGAGGAATCATGCAGTCGCGAAGCCGTGTGTCGCTGAAGTCGAGAGCATTCTCAAAGATTTTCACTTCTCTGTCCACCTCGCGGTTCTCGTCCTCGCTCTTGTCGATGTTTTCTTGTAGGTAGTCGTCGAGTTCTCCCACCGAGATTAACCTTATCTCGTTCTTATCATTCTTGATGCCACAGAGGCGCATGAGTGCCCCCGACAGCCATGAGATGAATTGGGAGATAGGGTAGAGCAGCAGGTAAAGGAATAGCAGTGGCACGGCAAAGATGCGAAGCGACCTGTTGGGATTGATGCGGAATGTGGTCTTGGGCAGGAATTCGGCCATCACCAGCACAATGGCAGTGGAGATGATAGTCTGCACCAGCAGGATTAGAGCATCGTTGTCTTTTCCCAACCACTCCTCAAGAGGAGTCTTGAGGAGCCATGCGATACCAATACCATAGACGACATTCACAATGTTGTTGCCCACGAGCATGGTAGAGATGAACGTCTCGCGGTGAGTATAGAAGATGTTCAGTATTTGGCTCACGATGCCGCCTTTCTTGATGTCGATTTCGGCCTTCACCTTGTTTGACGACACAAAAGCTATCTCCATGCCCGAGAAGAAACCACTGAGCACGAGAGCAGCAGCTGTTAGGATGATATATGGAATCATATTATTGGTGAGAGTTGATAATTCATGTTAGAACGACGGCAGTTTAGTGTCGCCCACAGGCACCATAGCCTGAACCTTTCGCACTCGATAGTTAGAGAGCTTGTCGTTCGACTCATAGCCATATCCTTCAAGAACCTTCTCTTGCGACTGCATTCTTATGAACGACTCGCTGTAGTATTTGTTGGCCTTGCGGTCCCAATACATTTGATTGGTTTCGATTTTGTCGCCATTGATGTTGGTGATTGTAACCAAGCTATTGAGGCTCCAAAGCGATTTCTCTTCATCATAATAGGCTGAGTCGCATGTTATTTCGCCACCCTCATCATCGTGAATGGTGACGTTGCCCACTAAGTTAAGCATCCTTGTGTTACGGTCGTAATGTGCTGAGTCGCATTTCATCGAGAGCTTTACTTTGAAGTCGTTGTCGCTCACCAGTTCTTCGGCAATGAGTCCGTCGGGGAAGACCCAGTGTGCGCTCTTGGGGTCTTCAAAAACCAGCCACGTCTTGGTGGTTATTCTATATCGTGTGAGGCCCGAATCGCTGAGCAATGTTTGTACATTGCGCGATATCATAGTGGGCAATTTTGCCGGGTTGATTTTCTTGGTGGGAGTTTGGTCGATGTCATCTTTACAGCCCGATGCTATCAAGATGACTATAATAATTGCGATTACAAAATAGTAACGGCTTTGTTTCATTATTTCTTAAAAGCGGTAATCTAATGTGGTGTTTGTTGGTCTGTGTGCGAGTAAAAAGTGTGATGAATAGAGAATATTGGCACCATGGTTAACGAATCTTGTTCTTCCAGAACCACATCTCGTTGAAGTTGACGCTCAGAGTGACATTGAGGTAGTCCTCTTTGATGAGCGTGTTAGGGGTGGTGTAGCGGTGTTTCCACTCAACACCCAGGTTTACGAGAGTTTTGTTGAGAGCCGGGAACGAGAATCCCACACCCACTCCGTAGTCTTTCACGTTGTTGTCGAACACGGTCATGTAGTCGTTGTTGTAGAACGCACCCATTCGGTAGGTCATTCTCTTTAAATAGCTGCCACGGGGATTGGGGGTGTAGCTCACGCCCGCTGCTATTTTCCAACGGTCGTTCCACTTAGTGTTGGGAACCTCAAAGTAGTTGATGGGAGTGTATTTGGCTTTCGACCATTGCTGGTAGGTGAAGTCGGCTTCAACGCTGAATCGGTTGTCGTAGTTATAGCTGATACCTGCGCCAAAAGTATTAGGAAGCTCATAGTTGCCCTTCATCGACATGTTTGCAATTGTGTCATACACTACCACCATATTGTGATGGCTGTCAAATACGACATCTTGGTTAATATCGGCCTTTCGTCCTAAGGCGGTGCCATGCATCGACTTCTTGGGCGAATAGGTTGCGCCAAGCACTATGCGGCTCTTGCGCGACAGGTTAAAGCCATACTGCAAGCCCACACGCATGTTCCAGTCTCTCACTTCCAGGTTTCGCGAGAATTGAGAACTTGAAGTCGAGATTACCGAAGTGGTGTTGGTTATTGTACCAAAGAGATAGGAGAAGTTGGCACCAATCGAGAAGCCTTTAAAAGGTTGCCATCCTGCACCAACAAAGAGTTCGCTCAGTCCTCCTGTTCCGGTGCGAGAGTCGATGCCGTTTTCGATGTCTCCCCCGAAGCTGTATCCCACGCTTGAGAATGGTACTACACCAAAGGCACCACCCAAATTCTTGGCGAGTCTGAACTCGGCAGTGATATAGTCGAGTCCACCTCCCAGGTTGTAGCCTTTCTTTGTGCCTTCTTTGGACCAGGAATTGGTGATGTCTATTCCCATGTCGAAAAGGAAAGTCAACGAGTCGACCTGCGAATAGCTCGCCGGGTTCATGACGTTGATTTGTCGTCCATTCTGCATGGCATATCCCACACCTCCCATGGAGCGCTGGATTCCTGTTGCATTGTCGTTGATGATGCCATATCCCAATTTGGAATAAGGACTGGTAGTTGTTTGAGCATTTGCCACCACGCTTGAGGTGATGAGCAATAAGCTTAACGCTATGATGTTGTTTATGATTTTCATTATGATGATTGTTGTTTTTTACAATAACGTGCAAAGTTAGTAAATACTATTCAAAGAAAGATGTATTTCTACATTTTTTAGCATTTATGCTCTAAAATTGTAATTCTTATTTCGTTTTTTGGGACTCACATTGCTCAATGATGTAAACTTCTAATGCTCTAATGTTGCATCAGTGAGGAATTGGTTTTTGTTGTAATTATTTGTGTTTGTTGTTGAAAGTTTCTATCTTTGCGAGGTGTATTTTGAATTATAAAGGCTTGATGTTTTGAAGCCTGTTTTTCTGTATTCAAGTTTTGTGAGACATAGTGAGATAAAAATATCATTGCTTCTTGTGGCGCTGTTGGTGTGTTTTGCTCCTGTGATGGCTCAGGTGCAGGACATTCTCGAAAGTGATGGCGTGCGGTATCACATTCTTGACGGCGACAGCACGTTGTGCCTCGTGGGCTGCAGCGACAGGCCGTCGCTTGTTGTGCCAGCCCGAGTGTCGCATGAGGGTGAGAGCTACTCGGTGGTGAGCATAGGCAGTGGAGCTCTGTCGCACAATGCTACCCTTGCCTCGATCACTCTTCCTGTTACGCTGCGAGAGATTGGCGATGAGGCCTTTGCCGGTTGTGATGCACTCTCGGGAGCGGTGGTGATTCCCGAGGGGGTTGAGCGGCTGGGGGTGAATGCCTTTTCGGGCTGTGTGGCGATAAAGTCATTGTCCCTTCCGAGCACACTCCAGAACCTTGGCTCCGGAGTTTTTGCCCGTTGTGACGGCATCGACACGGTGTTCTCGCATGTTGCCGCGTCGTCGCTGGTGTTGTCGCAGCTGCCACACGACCATGCCGTTCTTTGTGTCGATGCTCCTCTTGTGGAGGGTTATTCGGGCTATCAAGGTCCTCTCAGGCTTTTAGTGGATGTAGACGGCGAGCCAGGTAGTGGCAGTTTGTGTGATGTTACCCGTGATGGTGTGGTTAATGCTGCCGATTTGACGATGGTGTACAACAGCCTGCTGCTGAGCTACGATGCTCATGCCGATGCCAATGGCGACAACTTGGTGACGTCGGCCGATGTCACAGCAATATATGATGCACTGCTCGATGGAAACACAAGCGGAGTGGGCGACAAGGGCTATTGTTTTGCCGTCTGCGACAAGTCGTCGGGCAACTTGATGTGGCGTGTTGCGAAGGATTTATCACTGCTGGTGAACGGCGAGCTGTGTGTCGCCGGTCATGATAACGAGCAAGGATGCTTGACACAGAATCTGATGGTGCTCAAAGGTGGAGCGCCCAAAGGCGAGATTCTCGATATGCCTGGCGGAGCCCGGGCTTTGTCTGTTAGTAACAAGAGCTATAACACAGGCACTACAACCCAGATGGTGCTGTGCATGCCCACACCTGGCGACACGATTTACTATAAGGATGTAAACGTCTATGTTCAGCGACATGTGATCACCGACACGTTGCGGGTGCTCTCGATAGGCAACAGTTTCTCGCTCGATGCCTTGTCCTATCTTCCCTTCGTCATGAAAGCTGTGGCACCGCAAGTGTATCTGAAACTCGATATCATGTACATCGGTGGCGGCACCCTGGGCGCGTTCTACAATGCGCTTGATTCGACAACCCATGCTCCCGTGAGCGATGGTATGGCAACAAGCTTCATCCATTACTGGTCGCATGGTGCCAAGCCCTGGGATGCGCGTCGCGAAGTACCCATGACAAGCATCATCGAAGCCCAGCCCTGGGATGTGATAGTGCTGCAACAACAATCCAACGCCTCGCGCGACTATAGCACCTATCAGCCATATCTCAGCCAAATTATCGAATGGATTGACTCGAAGGCCTCTTATCCACATCAATATGCGTGGCTCATCACTCCCTCCTATCCCGATAACTTCCCTCGCTTGGCACCCGACACCACGAGTACTCAGATGTTTGAACGCATCTTGGACTGTGTGGGCAACGTGATGAGCGACACCGGGATAGAGCTTTTGCTACCCTGTGGCACCGCTATCCAGAATGCCCGCACCACGCCACTCGACTCGCTCGGTGATCAGGGACATTTGTTTGACTATCTGCATCTGCAGGAAGGTATTCCTTGCCTGATAGAGACTTATGCTGCTTGTGCTGCCTTGTTGGCACGCTATGGATTGAGCGACATGGTGTGGGCCGACAGCACCTGGATTAGCCAGCAGTGGCTTCACTACAACAACATCCAGGAGCTCAACGGTGATCCTGTGGGCATGAGCGAGGAGAACCGCGCCATCGCCAAGCAGTGTGCGATTAAAGCTCTTGAGAGTCCGTTGTCAATAACAGTTATTGAATGATGGGCAATGGTTGATGAATAATTGTCCATTATTAATAAATGTTAATTAAATATAAATGAGTTAAATTGGCTGTCCGTGATGCTAAAGGTCATGGAATGAAGATTTATTGTCGTGATGGGGTGTTTGCATGGTGTGTAACATTTGATTGTTTTGCTGCAAGTGTTTAATTGTTAGATAATTATGCCGAATCGGCATTTTTGGAAGATTGATGGTTTGGTTTCGACCATCGCGAAACGTGTTGTGGGTTGTTGTTCCTTGCCGATTGCGTGCTATTGCTTATTTCGCTCATTTTTACTACCTTTGCATCGCAATTCCGGGAGGAGGGGGCTCTGAAGCTTCCTCTATTTTGTTATAAAATGGGAAAAGCCCCAGTAAAAATCAGGTAGTTAGATAATATAAGGTAATAAAAGAATGATAGACAAGAAAGAACTCACTGCGGTGGTTGAGAAAGCCCTTGAGGATACCAATATGTTCCTGGTGGATCTCACAGTGAGCAAAGACAACACTATCGACGTACAGCTCGACAGCATGCAAAGCATCACAATAGATGATTGCATCGCTGTCAATAACGCTGTGCATGAGGCCTTTGACCAGGATGTAGAAGACTATGAACTCACCGTTGGGTCTTATAGCCTGACCGAGCCTTTCAAGGTTGTCAAGCAATATCTTAAAAACCTGGGTCAAGAGGTGGAAGTGCTCACCGCTGCAGGCAAGAAGCTGAAAGGTACACTGAAAAGTGCCGACGACGAGCAGTTCACCATCGTTGTTGCCACAAAGACAAAAATCGAGGGCAAGAAACGCCCCGAGATGGTTGATGTGGAGCACACATTTAAATATGACGAAATAAAATACACTAAAAATATATTACAGTTTTAAAAACAATTATGGCTAAGAAAGTAGAAACGGTCGATATGGCCGACCAGTTTTCGGAGTTTAAAGAGTTGAAGAATATCGACAAGACCACAATGATAAGTGTCTTGGAGGAGTCGTTCCGTAGTGTTATTGCCAAGATGTTTGGCAGTGACGAGAATTTCGACGTGATCATGAACCCCGATAAGGGAGACTGCGAGATTTATCAAAACCTCGAGATAGTTCCCGATGGTGAGGTAGAGAACCCCAACCAGCAGATTGGTCTGACCGATGCTCGCAACGATGAGGAGAGCCCCGACCCCGACTGCGAGATTGGCGAGGAACATACTCGCAAAATCGACTTCGCAAAATTCGGAAGAAGAGCGATATTGAACCTTCGTCAGACGTTGGCGAGCAAGATTCTTGACTTGCAGAAGGATGCTATCTACAACAAGTTTAAAGATCTTGAAGGCGAGCTCGTGAGCGGAGAGGTTTATCAAACCTGGAAGCGCGAGGTGCTCTTGCTCGACGACGACAAGAACGAGCTCATCCTGCCCAAAGAGGAGCAGATACCGACCGACATCTACCGCAAGGGTGATAACGTGAGAGCCGTGATTCACAGGGTTGACAACCAGAATAACAACCCCAAGATTATAGTTTCTCGCACAAGCGACATGTTCTTGCGCCGCCTGTTTGAGCTTGAAGTGCCCGAAATTCACGATGGCCTCATCGTGATTAGAGGTGTGGCACGCAAGCCTGGCGAGCGTGCTAAAATCGCTGTCGAGAGCTATGACGACCGCATCGATCCAGTGGGCGCATGCGTTGGTGTTAAGGGTTCTCGCATCCATGGAATCGTGCGTGAGTTGCGCAATGAGAACATCGATGTGATCAACTACACATCCGACCCCGTTCTCTACATCCAGCGTGCACTCAGCCCTGCAAAGATTACCACCATCCGAATCGACGACCAGGGCAAGCATGCCGAGGTGTTCTTGAGACCCGATGAGGTGTCGCTTGCGATAGGTCGCGGCGGTCTCAACATCAAGCTTGCCTCGATGCTCACAGGCTATACCATTGATGTTTACCGTGACCTCGACAACGATGAGGACGATGTTTATCTGGACCGTTTCAACGATGAGATCGACCAGTGGGTAATCGACGCACTCAAGTCAATAGGCTGCGCAACAGCCAAGGCTGTTCTCAACACTCCACGCCAAGACCTCGTCGACAAGGCCGACCTGGAAGAAGACACCGTTGACGAAGTTCTCGAGATACTCAGAGCAGAGTTTGAGGACTAATCAAAAAAGAGTTAGGACAACACAACAACACATTGTTTCACATCAGCAGACAAAACAACAACTCGTTATTATATATCTATGCGCGTAAAAATCAGTAAAGTTATCAAAGATTTGAATGTTGGGCTTCAAACCATCCAGGACTTCTTCGCCAAGAAGAAGATAGACCTGGATGTGACTCCTAACACCAAGATTCCTGAGGATATTCTGGATATCCTCATCAAGGAATTCAAACCCGATATGGAGCAAAAGCTCAAATCGGAATATTTCACCAACGTCAGGCTCAAAGACAAGGAGAAGGCTAAACCACAGGCTACTAACGAAGAAAAGCAGCCCGAAGAAGCCTTGACCGAAGTAAGGAAGCCCAAGGTGGTTGGAAAAATCGACCTTGAGGCTGCTGGCAAGCCAGCAGCCAAGAAAAGCAAGGAAAAAGCACCCAAAGAGGAGCCTAAACCCGAACCCACAGTAGAAGAGACCCCAGTGGTTGAGACTGCTGTTCAGGAAGAGGCACCTGTCGAAGTGCAACAAGAGGAACCCGCCGCCGACGAGGTGGCTGTTGCCGAAGAAGTACCTGCCGCACAAGAACCTGCTCAAGAGTCGCAAGAGATTGTTGCCGAGGAGGAAAGCGTCACTGAGATAGCTCCCGAGGAAGAAGGTGAAGAAAAGAAAGACGACATTTTCACCACTTCGACACCAGTGTTGAAAACCAATATCAATGTTGTTGGAAAGATTGACCTCTCGGCAATCAACCAGTCGACACGCCCCAAGAAGAAAACAAAAGAGGAACGCAAGCAGGAACGTCTTGCCAAGGAGAAAGCACGCCTTGGTGCCGACGGTGTGAAGAAAAAACGTCGTCGCATAGGACGTGAAAAAGTTGATATCGAAAAGGCCGCTCAGCAGATCCAGAACAACGCTGGCGGCAAGAGCGCAAAGACTAAGGATAACGAGACCGCAAGCCGCAAGAAAGACAAGAAGGCGAAACGACCACTCAGACCTCAAATCAACGAGGAGGATGTTCAGCGCCAGGTGAAAGAGACATTGGCTCGTCTCACCACCAAGAAGCAGAATATGGGTGCCAAGTGGCGTCGCGAGAAGCGAGAGGCCGTGCGCGAGGAAGAGAGCAAAGAAGCTGCATTGCAAGCAGCCGAGAAGAAAGTTCTCAAGCTCACCGAGTTTGTGACTGCCAACGACCTCGCCATGATGATGAACGTTCCCATCAACAAGGTGATAGGAACATGCATGAGCCTTGGAGTGATGGTGTCAATCAACCAGCGACTCGATGCCGAGACCATCAAC
Source organism: uncultured Prevotellaceae bacterium (assembly GCA_947167995.1). Taxonomy (GTDB): domain Bacteria; phylum Bacteroidota; class Bacteroidia; order Bacteroidales; family Muribaculaceae; genus Sodaliphilus. The sequence continues at coordinate 2,419 of CAMVKS010000060.1, read as the reverse complement.
ATCGTGGCCGAGGAGTTTGGCTTCAAGACCGAGTATGAGAGCGCCGACGTTGTTGAGGCAATCCATGAGGAAGAAGACAATCCCGAAGATCTCCAGCAGCGTCCACCAGTGGTTACCGTGATGGGTCACGTTGACCATGGAAAGACTTCCTTGCTCGACTACATCCGCAAGAGTAATGTGATTGCCGGTGAGGCTGGTGGTATCACTCAGCACATTGGTGCCTACAACGTGAAGCTGCCCAACGGCCGTCGCATCACCTTCCTTGATACCCCTGGCCATGAGGCGTTTACCGCAATGCGTGCCCGTGGTGCCAAGGTGACCGATATCGTTATCGTCATCGTCGCTGCCGACGACAATGTCATGCCTCAGACCAAGGAGGCCCTGAACCACGCTTCGGCGGCTGGTGTTCCCATCATCTTTGCTATCAACAAGATTGACAAAGATGGTGCCAACCCCGAGAGAATCAAGGAAGAACTTGCCAATATGAACTACCTCGTCGAGGAATGGGGAGGCAAGTATCAAAGCCAGGACATTTCGGCCAAGAAGGGCATTGGCGTAGAGGAGCTCATGGAGAAAGTGCTTCTTGAAGCCGACATGCTCGACCTCAAGGCCAACCCCGACCGCAAGGCCACAGGTTCGATTATTGAGTCATCGCTCGACAAGGGTCGCGGCTACATCGCAACAGTGCTCGTCGACAACGGCACGCTGCGAGTGGGCGACATCGTGCTTGCAGGTACTCACTACGGCAAGGTGAAGGCTATGTTCAACGAGCGCAACCAGCGCATCAAGGAGGCAGGACCATCGTCGCCAGCCCTTATTCTGGGTCTGAACGGAGCTCCTACCGCCGGCGATAAGTTCAACGTGATGGACACCGACCAGGAAGCACGCCAAATCGCCAACCGCCGCGAGCAGTTGCAGCGTGAGCAGATGCAGCGCACTCAGCACCGCCGCACTCTCGAGGACATTGGTCGCTTGCGTGCCTTGGGTGAGTTCCATGAGCTCAACATCATCGTCAAGGGTGATGTGGACGGCTCTATCGAGGCGCTGGGCGACTCGCTCATCAAGCTCTCGACTCCCGAGGTGCAGGTTAACGTCATCCACAAGGCTGTGGGTGCCATCAGCGAGAGCGATGTCACACTGGCAGCAGCCAGCGATGCCTATATCATTGGCTTCCAGGTTCGTCCTTCGGCCGACGCCAAGCGTCTGGCGGCTCAAGAGGGCGTGGACATCCGCATCTATTCCATCATCTACGATGCCATCGAGGAGATCAAGAGCGCGATGGAAGGAATGCTGTCACCCGAAATCAAGGAAGAAGTCATCGGCAACGCCGAGATCAAGGAGGTTTACCACATCAGCAAGGTGGGTACCATTGCCGGTGCCATGGTCAAGGACGGCAAGCTCAAACGTGGTTGCAAGGTGCGCGTGATTCGCGACGGTATTGTGCGCCACACCGGCAGCCTGGCTTCGCTCAAGCGCTTCAAGGACGATGCCAAGGAGGTAACCAGTGGCTATGAGTGCGGTTTCAGCATTCAGAGCTTCAACGACCTCGTGGTAGGCGACATTGTCGAGGCATTCGAGGAAATCGAGGTTCAGAAGACCTTGTAAAAGCGCTTCTTGCCCTTTCGACCAAGATGAACAATGGGTCTAGAAAGTCTAGAGATTCTAGAGGTTCTAGACCCTTTCTTTTAAAACATAATCATGATGATTTACTATCTCAACATAGGCTCCAATCTTGACGACCGCGAGGGCAACCTCTGGGCGGCCGACCTCAGGCTGTCGCTCGACCTCGGGCTCGTGGTGGCGCGCTCATCAATCGTCGAGAGCGAGCCCTGGGGATTTGACAGCGACAACGCCTTCCTCAACATGGGCATTGCCGTCGAATGCCGTTACACGCCCATCGAGGCCCTTAACATCATCCATGATATAGAGCAAGAGCTCAATCAGGGACACAGCCACCGCGACAGCGAGGGCAATTACGTCGACCGCCTCGTCGACATCGACATCATGGCCATCGACGACCTCGTCATCGACCTGCCAAGCCTGCAAGTCCCCCACCGCCACATGCCCCATCGCGACTTCTTCCTCCGTCCCATGGCAGAACTTGCCCCAGCATGGAAACACCCCATTCTCCATCTCACCCCACAAGAGATGCTGCAACAGCTTTCAGGCAATGAAGCGCAATGATTATTATGCATTTTTAGAATTGCCGCAGTAAGAGAAAACATCGAAATTTAGCCGAAAACCTATAAAAACAGGCAAACAATGCGCTATCCTGACTATTAGCCAAGGATATCACCAAACCCTGCCATTTCATAACTTAATGTCACCACCTCGTCATGTATGGCTCTGAAAATTTGCATTTTATTCCTGACTTCGTCACTTTTTTCAAGAAAGAAAAGTGTTAATTTGTAATTGCCTA
>CAMVKS010000059.1 GCA_947167995.1 uncultured Prevotellaceae bacterium | reverse complement strand
AAGAACATGAGATTGTGTTTGGCTGCGCGTGTTTTTTTAGACATAAGAACATAAGATTGTGTTTGGCTGCGCGTGGTTTTTTAGACATAAGAACATAAGATTTTGTTTGGTTTTTCGGACATAAGAACATAAGATTTATATATAAGAACATTAGTTTTTGCTTAAGAACAAAATTTTTGTCGCAATGGATGTTGAAAATTTAATTAGTGAAATATTAGACTGCGCTAATGTGGTGAGAAAATCACTTGCACCTGGATATACCGAAAAGGTCTATGAGAATGCATTGATGATTGAACTTACAAAGGCGGGGATAAATGCAAAACAACAATCGCCCATTGTCGTAAAATATGATGGGAAAGTGGTTGGTGAGTTCGTTGCTGATATTTTTGTTGAAAACTGTATTATAATAGAGTTAAAGGCTGTTCAAAATTTAAATGAGGCTCATCAGGCCCAATTGGTCAATTATTTGACTGCGACAGGAATTGATGACGGCTTGTTAATAAACTTTGGGAATGAGAGTAAGATTCAAATTAGGCGAAAATATCGTACTTATCGGCCAAAGAATAATTAAGAAGCACGATTTTTAAAAGTATGTTGCTTATGTAAATTTCTTATGTTCTTTTGTCTTAATTTTAAAGAGACTTATGAAGGTTGAGGAGATAAAGCCATACAATAGTGATGGTGGTAAGGCGAAGCAGGTGGAGGAGATGTTTGACAGCATTGCTCCTGCCTACGACTTCATGAACCGCGCCATGACCATGGGTATCGACCGGTGGTGGCGGCGTGTGGCGGTGCGCATGGTGGGTAAAACACACCCACGGCGCATCCTCGACGTAGCCACTGGCACTGGCGACTTTGCCATAGGTCTCTATAACGGTGCCATGCCCGAGGGCGTTGTTGGCATCGACCTGTCGCAGGGCATGCTCGACGTGGCACGCAAGAAGATTGCAAAGCTCGGTTTGAGCGAAGCCATCGCTGTGCAGCAGGGCGACTGCCTGGCGTTGCCGTTTGATGATGTGAGCTTTGACGCTGTGACGGTGGCCTTCGGTGTTCGCAACTTCGAACACCTGCTTCAAGGCTACCAGCAGATGCAACGTGTGCTGCGTCCTGGCGGCAGCCTGTGCGTGATAGAGCTTTCCACTCCCCGCAATCGCGTGGTGCGATGGTTCTACGACCTCTACACGCTGCACATCATCCCATGGTTTGGTGCATTGAAGTCGCACGACAAGAGCGCCTACCGCTACCTGCCCCAAAGCATTGCCGCCGTGCCTCAAGGCGAGGACATGCTCGCTATCATGCGTAAGGCGGGCTTCAAGGATTGCAAGGTGAAACGTCTCACCTTTGGCACTTGCTCTATCTATTCAGGCTTGAAATAATTAATTGGTAAAAAAATAATATATATTATGGCTAAGATTAAGACTATTGGCGTTTTGACATCAGGAGGCGACGCACCTGGAATGAACGCCGCAATCAGGGCGGTGACTCGTGCTGCGATTTCCAACAAATTTAACGTGAAAGGCATTTACCGCGGTTACCGCGGACTTGTCGAGGATGATATTGTTGATTTCCATGCCGAAGATGTATCTAATATCATTCATCGTGGAGGTACTATTTTGCGCACTGCACGCTGCAAGGAATTCATGACTCCCGAAGGCAGGCAGAAGGCCTATGACAACATGCAAAAGCATGGTATCGATGCTCTCATTGTTATTGGAGGCGATGGCACTCTCACGGGAGCAAGAGTGTTTGCCGATGAGTTTGACATCCCCATTGTGGGCATCCCGGGAACAATCGACAACGACCTCTACGGCACCGACCACACCATTGGCTACGATACGGCTCTCAACACCATCATGTGGTGTGTCGACCGAATTCGCGACACTGCCAACAGCCACGAGCGTCTGTTCTTCATCGAGGTCATGGGACGTGAGGCAAGTTTTCTCGCTCTTTATGGAGCCATCGCTGGTGGAGCCGAGGCTGCTATTATTCCCGAGCTTGCCATTGAGCAAGACCAGCTGGCTCAACTCATTGAGCACGGTTTCCGCACTACCAAGAAGTCATCGATAGTTCTTGTCGCCGAGAATCCTGTCACGGGAGGGGCGATGCAACTTGCCGAGCGTGTGCGAAAGGAGTATCCTAAGTATGATGTGCGCGTCACAATCCTTGGACACCTGCAGCGTGGAGGCTCACCCACGGCTCAAGACCGCATCTTGGCTTCACGCATGGGGGCAGTGGCTGTCAACGCTCTCGTCGAGGGGCAGCGAAATGTGATGATTGGAGACGACGATGAGAAAATGGTCTACGTTCCTTTTAGCCAGGCTATTAAATACGAAAAGGAAATCGACCGACGTTTGCTTGATACAATATCACGTCTCTCGCAATAAGTATCAGAAGTGAGTGGAGAGTGAGGGGTGAGTGATAAGCCTCCAGGTCTCGTCCATTTCCACAATCATTTCCATAATCGTTTTTTTGAAAAAAAGTTGCTCATAGATAACAATCCATTGGGCAACTTTTTGTATATTTGCCAAAATGATTAAAAAAGTTGAGCTAATGTCACAAAATAACAGTTTTTGGGCTCGTGTGGTGGACTTGTATGTCGACGGTTTCCGCTCGATGACATTGGGCAAGACGCTGTGGATTATCATCGCTATCAAGCTCTTTGTGTTTTTTGTGGTGATCAAGATACTGTTCTTCCCCAACTTTCTCGCCTCGAAGAGCGACAGCGACGAAGGCAAGGCTCAATATGTGCGCGAGCAGTTGATAAACAGGTATTAATTCATAATGCACAATTCGTAATGCATAATTTGCAATGTGACGTTAGGACAGAAACTTTAAAATTTAAATATTATATAATATGGGTGAATTATTAATGAACGTAGTCGACTGGTCGCGGGCGCAGTTTGCGCTCACAGCCTGCTATCACTGGCTGTTTGTGCCGTTGACTTTAGGCTTGGGAATAATAATCGGTGTGATGGAGACCATCTATTATCGCACTCGTGATGAGAAATGGCTCGCAACCACCAAGTTCTGGATGACACTCTTTGGCGTGAACTTCGCCATTGGCGTTGCCACGGGAATAATCCTCGAGTTTGAGTTCGGTACCAACTGGTCGAACTATAGCTGGTTTGTGGGCGACATATTTGGAGCTCCGCTTGCTATTGAGGGTATTCTTGCCTTCTTTATGGAGTCGACATTCATCGCAGTGATGTTCTTCGGCTGGAAGAAGGTGTCGCCCAAGTTCCACCTTGCCTCGACATGGCTCACTGCGTTGGGCGCGAGCATCTCGGCGTTGTGGATTCTTGTCGCCAATGCTTGGATGCAGTATCCCACAGGCTGCACCTTCAATCCCGAGACCATGCGCAACGAGATGACCGACTTCTGGGCGGTAGCATTGTCACCCATGGCGATGTCGAAAGTGTTCCACACAGTGACCAGCGCATGGGCGCTGAGCGGTGCCTTTGTGGTGGGAGTGTGTGGCTGGATGCTGCTCAAGGGCCGCAACCGTGACCATTGTATTCGTAGCATGAAGGTTGGCGGTTGGGTAGGCTTTATAGGCATTGTTCTTACAAGCATCAGCGGTGACACCTCGGCAGTGACCGTTGCCAAGCACCAGCCAATGAAGCTTGCTGCTATGGAAGGTCTCTATGAGGGCTCTCCCGGGCAGTCGATAGTCGCCTTTGGTATTCTGAACCCGAAGAAGGAAATAGGCAACAGCGAGGATCCTTTCCTCTTTGACATTTCCATTCCTCATGGACTCGCATTCCTTGCTACTCATGACCCTGATGGTTATGTTCCAGGCATTGAAGATATTATCTTGGGCAAAGGGGGTACGTCTAAAGGGTTTGGCCTCAAACCACTATCTTTTGAGCAACGTAAAGAACATGGCAAGGTGGCGATGCATGCCCTTGCATTCTACAATGATGCGTTGAAAAGCCGTGACAGCACTCTGCTCCAGCAATATAAGCAAGAGATAGAAGATAATTTCAAATATCTGGGGTATACCTATCTTGAAGAGCCCGAAGAATCGGTTCCCAATGTTCCGTTGACGTTCTACTCTTTCCACTTCATGGTGACTATTGGAGGCTACCTAATGCTGTTCTTCATTGTGGTGTTACTGTTGCTCTACAAGCCTAAATGGGTTCCCGGACGAACCAAGTTCCAGAAATTGGGCTACTGGCTCGCTATCATCACCATTCCACTTGCCTATCTGTGCTCGATGAGTGGATGGATAGTGGCCGAGGTGGGTCGCCAGCCGTGGACCATACAGGACCTGATGCCCAACAAGGTGGCCATCAGCGACCTGAGTGCAGGATATGTTCAGACCACCTTCTGGATCTTTGCAGTTGTATTCACGGCGCTACTCATTGCCGACGTGAGCATCATCTGCAAGCAGATTTCCAAGAAATCGAAGACCAATCTTGACGTAGTTGAAACAAAATAAAAATAGGAGGAGGACACAACTATGACACATGAATTCTTGCAAAACTACTGGTGGCTAATAATGTCGGTGCTCGGCGCACTGCTTGTGTTCATGCTCTTTGTTCAAGGCGGGCAGTCGATGCTCATCGGCACAAAATCTAAGAAACGACCGTTGCTCGTCAACTCATTAGGACGCAAGTGGGAGTTGACCTATACCACGCTGGTGACCTTTGGCGGTGCGTTTTTCGCCTCGTTCCCCTTGTTCTACAGTACCAGCTTTGGCGGAGCCTACTGGCTATGGATTCTCATTCTGTTCAGCTTTGTGATTCAAGCTATTGCCTACGAGTATCGCACCAAGCACGGCAACGTCTATGGCACTCGTTTCTATGACACATTATTATTAATAAACGGTGTTGTGGGACCCGTGCTGCTGGGTGTGGCGGTGGCAGGAATGTTTTTTGGCGTGGATTTCACAGTGGAGAAAGGGAAAATACTGGATGCATCTATCATCTCTCAGTGGGGTTCGAGACATGGGCTTGAGGCCATAATGTCGTGGAAGAACCTGCTCTTTGGATTCATGGTGTTCTTCCTTTCCCGTACTATCGCCTCGCTCTACTTCATCAACAACATCGATGACGCCGAGGTCCAGAAGAGCCAGCACAAGCAATTGTCGTTCAACGCCGGCATCTTTGTGGTGCTGTTTCTTGCTGTAGTGGCAGTGATACTCACCTCGCCTGGTGTAGAAATCAACGCCAAGGGCTTTGCCAAATGGGTGAACTACAAGTATCTCCACAACTTCCTCGACATGTGGTGGGTGCTGATGGTGTTGCTCCTTGGTGTGGTGATGGTGCTCTTTGGCATTGGCAAGTCATTGCTCAATAAAGAATGGAAATGTGGCATCTGGTGGGCTGGCACAGGCACTGTGCTTGTGGTGATGAGCTTGTTCTGGGTGCTTGGCTATAACAATACGGCCTACTATCCATCGAAGCTCGATGTCCAGAGCTCACTGACCATCAGAAACAGTTCGTCGTCGCATTTCACGCTCACTGCCATGAGCTATGTGTCGTTGCTTGTACCGTTTGTGGTTGCCTATATTGCGTGGGTATGGCGCAAGATGGACCTGACGAAACTCACCGATAAGGAAATCAAGCAGGCTGGTGACGATGAAATCTATTAAATGTCATCACCGTGAGGATTACCTCATGTGATTGCACAAGAAAGCCGAACTCCCATGAGCTCGGCTTTCTTCTTTGGGGTTGTGTGTGTATTAGCTATGCTTAGTTGAGCGGTTGAGCGCTCACTCTTGCAACTTTATAGGCACCTTCACCTCCAGTCACTTCGAAGTAGCACTTGTTGTCTCCTTCTTCCACGACATAGATGCGGTTGCCCAGTTTTGTGACTTTAAAGGCAGGGGAGAATCCTGTGCCGCCATTGGCTTTACCCTGTATAGGAGACCAGTCGTAGTTGCCGTTGGCATCCTTGAGCATGTTGAGAGCGCCATCGGTGAACATGAGGCTTACGTAGCGGAAGTAGTTCTCGTTGGAGATGGTTCCAGGAATCACATACTGGTAGTAGAGATTCTGAATGAAAGCCATTTCAAGGTCGGCTACGTCACCGTTGTCGAGTCTTTCCACACCCTCTTGAGTGTATCGTGGAAGCTCGCTGCCGGCGGTTTGGACAGGCACGTTTTGCTGTCTTCTCTTGCGAGGCTTTCTCTTAGCGTCGACATCGAGAGCAGTACCCAAGATTAAAGCTACAATAGTAGCAATGAATAAAAACTTCTTCATAGTAAAAAACATTTAATATTAATAAAGATAGAGCAATTATAATTGTTTGACTTAAAAAAAGTTGCAAAGTTTAATCGGTGAGAATAAACCATGTGCTGGAGTCGAACCGGGGCAATGCATAGACCTGTATGTCCCTGTCACGCATCTCGGGCGTGAAGCTTCCATCGCCCACGGTTTTCCCGGCCGTGACAATGGCATTTGTCATCTCGGCAGTGGCGATTTCGGGAGTGTTGTTGTCATTGCTCAGGTGGCACAGAAACACCCACTTGAGCTTGTCGCTGATGATTGATGCTACAAACTGTGCCGCAATCTTGTTGTCGAGGTGACCTTTCTCGCCCCTTACCCTTGCCTTGAGATACTCGGGATACTTGCCTGTGTCGAGCATTTTCTGGTCGTAGTTGCTCTCAATCATCAGGAAGTGGGCTTGACGCATGTAGTGGGCTGCACGCTCACTGATAGTGCCCATGTCGGTAGCCACGACAAACGACTTGCCGCCGGCCTCAAAGCAGAATCCCATGTTGTCGATCGCATCGTGCGAAGTTTCGAAGGCAGTTATTTTCATGCCCGCAAGAAAGAACGGAATCTCCTTGAAGATGCTCACCTGGTAGTTCTTGATGTGTCTCGACACGTTTCGGTGCCTGAGCAGCCCTCCCATGAGTCGTGGCGTGCAATAAATGCGCATGTGCTTATTGTCACGCACGATTTTATAGGCATACCTGATGTGGTCGGCATGGTCATGTGTGAGCAAGATGCCTTTCACATTGGCAATTCTGATGCCGTTGTTCTCCAAGTCATGATACACATGCTCGGGATCAACACCGGCATCGATGAGAATGCCTCCGTTCTCGTTACCTAAAAACGCGCAGTTTCCACTGCTGCCGCTTCCGAAACTCACGAAGTTGAACCCTTCCCATTGCTTGTCGCTCGGGTAGAGTGTCCTGTGCTCGCGAGTTTCATCATCCTTAAAATCCAGTTCGCCAATGGCATACTTTTCTATCCATCGGCTGTCGCCATGCCTCTGCTGGCGATTCTTATCATTGTATTTACTCATTTTCAAGAACTGTAGAGGAGCGGGGAGACTGCGCCTTATTTAATGCAGAATGCTGAATTCGGAATGCAGAATGCTGAATTCGGAATGCAGAATTTATTTAATGCAGAATGCTGAATTCGGAATGCAGAATTGGGCTGCGGCATGAAAAAGATGCTCTCACCACCTCTTTCTTTCTTCTCACTCTTCCCTCTCACTCTCTCCTCTCACTCTCTCCTCTCACTCTCTCCTCTCACTCTTTCCTCTCATCACTTGTAAAGCAAGAAGATAGTAGGCACTTTGTTCAAGTCGGGCAGCTTCTTGAGCCACGCTTTCACGCCTTTGGTAACGATGCTCTCGCGCTCACCGGTAATATCGGTAGCAATGCAAAGCTTGATGTGTGGCGGCATTGTTTTGCAGATGTCGGCTATCAAGGCATTGTTGCGATAGGGAGTCTCGATGAAAATCTGCGTTTGGCTCTCGCGCATGATGCGTTGCTCCATCTCCTTGATTTTCTTGGCACGCTGAGTGCTGTCGATGGGCAGGTAGCCCAAGAAGGCGAAACTCTGTCCGTTGAATCCCGAGCCCATGAGTCCCATCAAGATGCTTGACGGCCCCACCAGTGGTATCACTTTCAAGCCATGGGACTGTGCTATCGCCACCACGTCGGCTCCTGGATCGGCGATGGCAGGGCATCCCGCCTCGCTGATCACCCCCATGGGCTCGCCGTCCTTGAGCAGCGGGGTCAGCATTTCAGGGATGTGCTCTTGCTTGGTGTGGCGGTTGAGCTCGACAAAAGTGAGCGAGTCGATATCGATAGTCCTGTCACACTTCTTCAAGAACCGTCTTGCCGAGCGCACGTTTTCAACGATAAAGTGCTTTATCTCTTTTACAATGTGAATGTTGGCCTGTGGCAACACCTTGTTGAGCTCAACATCGCTGAGCTGAACAGGAATCAGATATAATGCAGCCTCAATCATAAATAAATGATGGATTGTTTATATTTGTTGTCACAGTAATTTGCAAAGTTACGTTTTTTTGTTGGAAAAAACTTGCTGTTGGCCACTAAAAAAATCAAAAATTAATTTATGGCAACAAAGTTGCTTGTTTCGGCAATAGATTGAAAGGCCTGGTTAAGAAACGAAAAAAACTATCGCAACTAATCTCAAGAAATCATAAAAACATGCTATTTCATCATCAAACTCCTGTAAATTATCACATTGGAGTTGTGAAACTTTGCAAGTTTGTGGATTATTTATAAATTTGTAAGTGCTTTTAGCCGATTACCTTCTATCACTTTGTTTGATGTATAAGTGATAAGCTCTATATGTCAATGACTAAAAAACGAAAAAACATGAAAAAAGTATTATCAATTTTCATCCTTCTGATAACATTCGCGACAATTGTTTCGGCCGATAACCCTTCTTTGAGATTGTTACCATACGATTTTAAGGTTGATGGATTATGTTACAAAATAAAAAGTGATGGCAATAGTGTTAAGGTAACATATAAGAATTATCTTATTAGTAATTATAAAAATATAAGAGGAGAATTGGTTATTCCTGAGAGAGTTGAACACGATGGTAAATCATATCTTGTGACCGAGATTGGCGGTTCAGCGTTCCGTGGTTGCAGTGGCATGACTTCGTTAGAGATTCCCAACTCGGTGACCGAGATTGGCGGGTCTGCTTTCAGTGGTTGTACAGGTTTGACTTCGGTGAAGATTCCTAACTCGGTTACATCGATTGGCGATAATGCCTTCAAGGGTACTGCATGGTACAATAATCAACCTGATGGATTGATTTACATAGTAGGGGTGGCCTATAAATATAAGGGTGAGATGCCTGATGGCACATCAATAGTACTAAAAGACGGATGCACAGGATTATCAGGTTCGGCCTTCAAGGGGTGCACAGGTTTGACTTCGGTGACAATCCCTAACTCGGTGACCGCAATTGGCAGTTCGGTCTTCGAAGATTGTACAGGTTTGAAATCAATCGTTGTTGAGGCGGGTAATCCGAAATATGATTCTCGAAATAATTGTAATGCTATAATAGATGCCGAGAGTAATATTCTGATTGCTGGCTGCATGAACACCGAAATCCCCAACTCGGTGACGAAGATAGACTGTAATGCCTTCTCTGGTTGCACAGGTTTGATGAGCATCACAATCCCTAACTCGGTGACAGAGATTGGTGGCTATGCCTTCTCTGGTTGCACAGGTTTGATGAGCATCACAATCCCTAACTCGGTGACAGATATTGGTGACTTTGCTTTCTATGGTTGCACAGGTTTGGCGAGCATCACAATCCCTAATTCGGTGACCGAGATTGGCTCCTCTGCCTTCATGGACTGCACTGGCTTGACTTCAGTAAAAATTCCCGAGTCTGTGACTGAGATTGGCTATGGTGCCTTCTCTGGCTGCTCAGGCTTAACTTCTGTAGAAATACCTGAGTCTGTGACCGAGATAGGTTCATCTATCTTCTCTGGCTGCACTGGCTTGACTTACGTAGAAATACCTGAGTCTGTGACATCGATTGGTCAGACTGCATTCTCTGGCTGCACTGGCTTGACTTCGGTGGAAATTCCCGAGTCTGTGACTGAGATTGGCAGCTCAGCCTTCTCTGGTTGCACAGGTTTGGCATCGGTGACAATCCCTAACTCAGTGACGAAGATAGACTGTAATGCCTTCTCTGGTTGCATAGGTTTGACATCGGTGACAATCCCTAACTCGGTGACCGAGATTGGCAGCTCAGCCTTCTCTGGTTGCACAGGTTTGGCAACGGTTACAATTCCTAACTCGGTGACCGAGATTGGCAGCTCAGCCTTCTCTGGTTGCACAGGTTTGGCAACGGTTACAATTCCTAACTCGGTGACCGAGATTGGCATTTCTGCTTTCGAGGGTTGCACAAGTATGGTGTTGTTAACTATTCCAAATACTGTAAATAGTATCGGCAATAAAGCTTTTGCAGGTTGCATTAGATTGGATTCTATTGTTTCTGAAGTCATAGAGCCTCAGTTTGTGGTTCTCGGAGCAAAAGGCGATTATGATGCTGCTATTTCGGTATATAATGGTATTGACTTATCTCGTTGTATACTAAGTGTTCCTGAAGGAACAAAACACCTATATGATCAGACATTTCCCTGGTATGCTTTTGATAACATCTCGGAACAAGTTGGCAGACATCCTTTCAATAATCAAATCACCGATGTGCAAAAAATACAGCGCTACTATGAGAGCCAGCAATATACCAAAGTTATCCTACTTGGTGAACAATTACTTCAAAATCCCGATTTTGCTTCCAATCCTGACAATGTTGATGTAATAATACAACTCGCCGAAAGCTATTATTATATGCATCGATATAGTAAAGCTAAGGATTGTTATGAGACAGCCATTAATATATATTCGAACTCAAAAAATGAAAACAGATTAAAAATTGCAGAGATGCGTGAGAATATTGGTAATTGCTATTTTAATCTGCAAGAATATGATAATGCTATTGAGAGTTTTATGGACGCATCAAAGATCTATGAAGATAAAGATAAAATTGCATATTTGCAAGAGATGATAGGACGATGCAATCTAAATAAGAACGAATCTAATAACGCCAAAAACTATTTTACGAATACTTTTAATAGTGTTATGATGTTGTTTTATACAAAATCACTCATACAAAACCGTTATGACTATTATTATGATAATAAGATGTATGATGAGGCCATAAATCTGTGTTCCCAAGCTCAAGAGAAGTTTGGTTTATATTTGGATTCATTACAATCATCACTATCAATGTTGTCACTACTAATACCACCACCATTATCATTATCATCATCGTCATCATCATCATCATCACTATTAATGTCATCACTATTACTACCATCACTTGTATTGAAAAATATGTCGGAATTGAGTGAAATGAAAGGCAGATGTTATTATGCAAAAAATGATATTGACAGTGCGTTTATTGTTTTTCAAGAGGCCTGTTCGTTAATATCGCTTTCGGAGCGTTCGGGATTTTTTTCTTTTCTGAATCGTAATATTATAGATCTTAAATCACAATTGGATGAAGATATAGCGTTGTGCTATATCTCCAAAGGCGACTATACATCGGCCTATAGTTATATAAAAGAATCTGTTGAACTGAGGCAAGAAAGAACTCTTGAATATTTCGGTGTCAACACAACTGCCGAGCGTGCCGAATACTGGGGAAGCCAGTCTCACCTGTTCCAGAACACTTATCCTGCTGTGGCATTCGAGGTTTATAATCCTGAAGATACAACTTCAGGTCAAAGAGAAATGTTAGAAGACCTTTATAACAAGTCGGCATTGTTTTCCAAGGGATTATTGCTTACCTCCGAAAACGAATTCAAGAATATAATCCTTGACAGCCCGAATGAAAACGTGAAAAGAATGTTCTTTAAACTTCAAGAAATCAATGTTAAGTTGAAAGAACTCAAAGAACATCCTTCTCCCGGACAGAATGAAATTGCCTTACAACTTGAACAGGATGCTAAAACCATAGAAAAGGAATTGCTGACGATTTCTAAGGAATACCGAGATTTCAGGGGCAACCTGAAGATTACATGGGATAGCGTGCAGACGAAAGTAGGCGATAACGACATTGCGATTGAGTTTCTTTCGTTCCCGAAGCTTGGCACCGACGGCACAATGTACGTCGCACTCACGGTGCGTCCGGGCTATACCCATCCACACATGACAGTGCTTTGCGATGAGAGCGAGTTGCTGGCGGCAGCGAAGCTGCCTTACACTAATCCCGAGCTTAGCAGGAAGATTTGGGAACCACTCGCAGGGGAGCTTGAGGGCGTGAAAAACATCTACTTCTCGCCCTGCGGCGAGCTGCACAAGATAGGCATCGAGTCGATGCCTCACTGGGATGGCAGTGGCAGGCTGATGAGTGAATGTGGCTTGAATTTCTACCGTCTGTCGTCGACGCGTGAGCTTGCGTTGGACCGCACCCCTACTGAGTCGACAGGCGCGGCGGTATTTGGTGGAATATACTATGATGCAGAAAAAAACGATCATGAGAAGCTTGGAGCACGTTATAAAGGTCATGAAGGAATGTATGCCACCCGAGGTTTCGACTTTGGCGACGTAGACTTGCGTGGCATCAATGCAGGCTATCTGGGTTCCTCACTTGATGAGGTCAAAAGTATTAAGGCTTTGTTTGAAAAGAGAAAAGATTCAGTATATTACAAAATAAAAGATGATGCCACCGAGGCTTCTTTCAAGGCGATCGAGGGACAGAAGAAGAAAATCATCCATATCGCCACGCATGGTTTCTTCTTGACCGACTCGGCAGCACGTGCCGAGAAAGCAAATCACAAAAATGGTAGAGCTTGGATAACCGATGATGCTATGACTCATAGCGGATTGCTCTTTGCCGCTGCAGCAATTACAATTAAGTATCACCAGGAGGTTTCCGAATCGTGGGAAGACGGTGTGCTCACTGCCTATGAGGTATCGCAGCTGAACCTGCGTGGCTTGGACTTGGTGGTACTCTCGGCATGCCAGACCGGCAATGGCGAAATCAGCGGCGAGGGAGTCTTCGGCATGCAGCGCGGCTTCAAGATGGCAGGCGCACAGAGCATTATCATGAGCCTGTGGGATGTTAATGATAAAGCGACTAAAGACATGATGACGCAATTCTATAAGTACTACCTTGTCGACAGCCTGTCCAAGCGCGAGGCATTTCTCAAGGCGCAAGAGGATGTGAGAAATAATGACAATAATTATACTTATGATGTTGAAGATCCTGTAAACGACGCGAGACTTCGAGCCATTCGTCCCCACTGGGCGGCATTCATCCTGCTGGATGCTATTTAGTGGAGAGGGGAGAGTGAGAGGGGAGAGTGAGAGGTTCGTGAACTTACATTAAGGCAATAGTATTATTATTCTTTGTTTTGCTCAAGTAGAATGTTGTAGACAATGGTGATGTCGGTGGCAGTGATGGTGCCGTTACCATCAAGGTCTCCATTGACTATGTTGCTGCCGTCTTTGTTGAGCAACCAGTTGTAAAGAGCCGTGAGGTCGGCACTTGTTACAGCAAAGTCGCCATTGACGTCACCGTAGGGTATTATAAATTTGAGATATTCGGTTTTCGCATCATTGATCAATGATGTGAAAAGAGGTATGTTGTGTAGTTTGTTGATTACTGCGGCAGCCAAGATTCTTGCATCTCTTGCATCGGTAGCATAGCACATTCCAGTGATTACTGGACTCGCGCCATAGTCGTACCCTCGTTTTAACAGAGCATTGTGGCAGTCGGGCATGACCTCGGCGAGCACTAATGCCATTCCCCATCCCATAAGAGCATGTCGTGACGGATAGGACGACTCGGAATAATGCTGCCATGCTTCTCCGCCATAAGGTATCGTTTCGTTGAACTGCCTAAATGGTCGCCACCTATCAAAGATTTGTTTGAAATAGATGGTGTGGGAGTAAAGAGAAAGATTCAACATTTTGATGAGAGTGACGATGTGAGGTGTGTTGTCTTCTGATAAGTTGACTGTGGGTGTGCACTCGTTGAAAATGTTGATGAAGTAGCTATTGTCGATTGATGCATCCTCGTTGGCCAGTTGTCCCCGCTCGGTGTTGCGCTGGGCTATTCCTTGCCAGTAATTGTCAAGGTCGTAGAAAAAGTGCACATCGTTGGTTCCTGCAGGCCTATCAAGAATGGTGGTCATTGAAGGGAATTGCGAGGTGATTTCGTCGATTGAGAGTCCTGTCAGTTGCAGGTATTCGTTTCGTGCTTCATCGGCGAGTGTCGTGAAGTTGATGTCGCTTCGCAAGTGAGCCATTGCCATACTGCCACATGAAATGGCATTGTCAACGTCGCTCTGCCAGCAATTTCCTGTTATTACGCCACTGCTGGCACATTGCAAGCCTCGTGTGAGAATGGTGTCTTGGAGCTGAGGCGCCATCGATGCCATTGCTAATGACGTGCTCCACACCATTGCGGCATGTGCCGAGGGGTGAGACGCCGGGTTGCTGGGGTCGGTGATGCCGTCGTTAATGCCCCAAGGCTGCTCGTTCATTAGCACGAAGGGTTGCTTGCGGGCGGTTGTGTCTTGAGTGCTGTTTTTGCCAGCTTGTGCAGCTTCAATAATCATGTTGTATATGGCAGGCGACGAGTTCTCGTTGATGTCGATGCCCAATATTCCGCTGTATATGTCACACAGGTGGTCGATGTCGCATTGCGAGTCGTGGCGGGCCATTTCGCCAAGCTCGGTGTCCAAGCGCAGGCTCTTGCCCCAAATCCATCGGTAAAAGTCGGCGGCAAAGCTCACACTTGACGAGTCGGGGAGAGATGGCAACAGCGATGAAAGGGTAGTGGGGTTGGGTTGCGTGCTTTTAGTGCCCAAGTTGGCATATTCCTGCCTTGCCGATTTGAGCATGCTGCTGTATTTAGTCTCATTGTGCATCTTTGCAACGAGGCAGGCCGCCATCACCCTTCCTGCTTGCACGTCGGTGGGATAATTGTAACCTGTTATCACACTGCTCCAACCAATATCATAGCCATGTTTTAAGATTACTTCCTGGCAGTCGGGCATTACCTCGGTGAGAAGCAGTGCTATTCCCCATCCCACCATGGCTTGCAGTGAGGGGTAGCTCGACTCGTTGCTGTGTATAGCTTCTTGGTCGGGCAGCATGGTGGCGTGGGATAGTTGCACATAGGGGTGTGGACGATACCAGTCACCACCCATTGCCTTGGCCTGTTGTTCTATATAGTGCTTTGACGATTTTATGAGCGCGCTGATGCAGGGGGTAGTGTTACTGGTGATTTCGGTCCCCGTGCACTGTGCAAATCCATTAATGAAAACAAGAACGTTAAGGTTGGAATCCATGATGGCCTGGGCTCCACGCTCGGTGTCACGCTCGTCCATAGCCCGCCAGTAGGGTGCCACGTCGCCGTAGTAGAAATAGGAATCTCCCATAACCGGAGGATCGAGAATCTTGAGCGCCGAGGGCATTGTGCTGCTATTTATCTGGCTCTCGCTCAGTCCAGTAAGTTGCATGTATTCGCTGCGTGCGGCGGCAAGGTCGGCTTGGTACTCAGCTGTTGCGTGCGACCGTGCTATGGCAGCCGAGGCGCAAAGTATTGCAGCGTCGACATCACTTTGCCAGTGTGCGCCCACAATCACTCGGCTGATGCCATACTCATATCCTCGTCTCAAGATGGTGTCTTGCAGATGGGGAGCCATCTCGGCAAGGGCCATTGCCGTGCCCCATCCCGAGGCAGTGTGTGAAGATGGATAGGAGCTTTTCTTGCTCAGGTCTTCGTAGGAGTCGTAGGCCCCCCATGTGGGCTCATTCATGAGCACGAATGGACGTTTGCGGAAGTAGTTGAGTTGCATTGCCAGGCAAGAGATTGCGCCCGTTTCTCCCGATCTTTTCATCAGCCGGTAGATTGCTGGAGAGTTTCCCTGGTTGAGGTCGATGCCCAGAATCTTGCTGTAGATGGCGCACATGCGCTCTACACCATATAGTTCATCGTTACTGGCGGTCACGCCGCGTGGGGTGGGGCGCATGCTCTTGCCCCACGTCCATCGGGCATAGTCGCCGTTGAGTGCCAGCATCGTGGTGTCGGGCGGCTTTGGCAGATAGAGGAGCACATTGGGCATGTCGTTGCCTTGTAAGTATAGGTCTTCGTAGGATGCTTGAGCATTGCTTGCTGTCATTATCACGGCAAGCAGCAGCCATAGATATTTTATTTGCTTATTCATACAAGAGATATTAAAATTAGGTCAATCAATTTTCCAAAGGTAGTAATAAAAATGCACACTGCCAAAAAATAGAGAAAAATGTGTCCTGAAATTTATATACTGAAAGTTCCAATAAGAAGTGCGAAAGGCTTCTGAAAGTTGTTTTCATATAATAA
>CAMVKS010000058.1 GCA_947167995.1 uncultured Prevotellaceae bacterium | reverse complement strand
TGAAGACCAACAAACCATCTATGACTTGGTCAAAAAACACTGCCTCAAATGACTTGGGTGTCCCATTGACGAAAACAGGAGAGCCATGTGTTCTCATCCTCTGTTTTTTTAAAAATATCAGCTATAACAGATTGATAATATAATAGTTGTTGTCATTAATATCGCAGTTCACCAACTTGTTAATAACTAATTCAATATTTTTTTTTGCAATTTTTAAAAAAATAAATTAACTTTGCAATCAGAATTTACTACCATAAAAGGTAATAAACTAACAACATTTTGAGAATAGACGTTTATTGAAGAAACATCTTCTATTGTCACACTTCGCTACAGCATTGAACCCGAGGATAAAACTTATGCATTATAGATGAAGGGCCTTATATTTTATTTGATGTAAGCAAATTGTGTTTTTTATCCATGTGGAATCAAATATTAGAGAAGTAGGCAATGGAGATAACGGAAGTACAGATTCCCACGTCTTTTTTTACCCTTAATAATTAAACAGCCTTTAATCAGGGGAATCTAAAAAGGCACATTAAAAACTATTATTATGAAAAGAGTTTTATTGTCAATGGGCATTGCTATGCTCGCACTCGCCTCTTGGGCACAAGCCAATCAAGCAGCTGACGCTAAACCCAGTGCTCCAAGTTCAGAGCAAGCAGCTATACAATTAGCAGCCAGCTTAGTAACTTATGGAGAGCAAACTCAACAAGCTTTGCCATTTATCCAGGCTCTGCAAATTCTCAAAGACAATCCACTTCAAGCTCAAGCTATGCCCAAGGAAGGAGAGACCCCAAACAAGCCAGGCACCCAGCTTCTTGACTATAATGCAGTACTCGCTCAAGCCAAAGCCTTCGCAGCTGGTGATGCGCATCTCTTGGCAGTAATCGACCAGATTGACAAAAACAGTGAGCGTGGTGACATTACCGGTCCCAATTACCACGAGGATGTTGTTCAAGCCGGCAGAACAGATGTTTACACTATCACATTCAGAGGCGGGGAATTAGCCGAAGTGGGTGTAGTGGGTGATGGTGACACCGACCTTGACTTGTATGTTTATGACGAGAATGATAATTTAATCGCAAAAGACATTGACTATGGTGATGATTGCTATGTTAGCTGGACTCCAAGCTGGACTGGTGCTTTCAAGATTAAGATTAAAAACCTTGGCAATGTATACAATCGCTATGTCCTCATAACCAACTAATCAACACATTACTAATAATACAAGGATGTGCCTACACAATGGGCACATCCTGTTTTTTAAAATTGAAAACTCATATTTATATGAAACGACTATTCACAATAGCAATTCTGCTAACAATGACACTTGCGTCATTCGCGCAGTTTGCATTTTATAGTAGTATGAATCTCATTCCTTTTGGAAAGCCCAAACAGATGATTGCACGAAACGATCAGTCACCAGTCGTTGAACGCTATAATTTTGATGAACAAGGTAGAATAATGTCGGTAAAGTCAGGAGACAATGAGGTGAGATATGAATGGAGCGGTGATAACGAGGTTACAATGAGAGGCTTCACAAATGGCATAGAACAGCAGCACATGAAGTTTACTGCTACAGAGAACACCCCAAAACGAAAGACTTTTGTATCGGAAGATGGATTCATGACAATAACATGCAATTTTAAAGATAATGGCGCATTTGATTCTGGACAAACTGAATCGGGAGGATTTCAAATAATTTCAAGGTCTATATATAATAGCCCCGAAGATTTTGTTCCCAGTGCCGCAGAACAAGAGATGGCGGGACAAAGCATGAGAATAGATTATAAAAACATCAAATGTGACTCTCAAGGCAATCCCATTAGCTTTATCATGAGAAGCAATGGTCAGTCGATGGAAGTAACCCGTGAGATAACTTATTATTAATCACTATTACTTGAGTATATCATTATGAGACATTTATTCTTGACCGCGATTATTACTCTCCTCCCCTTTATATCAAGTGGGCATGAGGCAAGAATGTCAAATTACGACAACAACAATTCTATACCATCGGTATCAGAACTACGATCTATGCTTGATGGAGCAATGATTCAATTTATGTTCTCAAATGGCATCTCAAATGACATAACTCAAGAAAACAAAGACAAAACACTCAATGCCCTTGACCAGATCGACAAGGCAAATTTCGAGCTTCTCTCTGATACCGTAAAATACTATTATTATGTCTTAACAACTCTCTCAAAAGACAACTTGCCATTATCCGAAAAACAAGAAATAATGGAAAAAGCCGTTTTCCTGCGAGAAAATATAGTTGGCATTCTTGATGTAGAATATGTTTTTTGCCAAGTTCAATTAGCTATATTTTATTCTCAAGAAGGATATCACGACAAAGGAATTTTGTGTCTTGAAAAAGCTCTTTCTATAGCTCAAAGCCTTAATCTTCACTCCGATTTCAATTTTGCAAGAAGGAATCTCTTATATTCGCTATACAATCTTTGCTACTGGGGATTAGCCGGCAATTATGAAAATAAAGAAGATTATTTACCTGCCATGAGCTGTTACTTTATTGCTTTTAATACCAATGCATCAATCTCAGGGACTGTAGACAATGACTTTTCTATTCTATGCTTAGAAAGCAGTTTCAAAGCGATGCTAAAGGTAGAAGACAGATATAACATAAAAGAATATCCTAAGTTTATCTTAGACCTATTAAAACAATACAACGCTACAAGAACTCGAGCTTATGCTATTGCTCAAGGTTATAAAGCATTGATAGATGGAGCAAACCAGGAATCCATTAACTCATTAAATCAATCTATCAATTACCTAAAATCGTTAAACGATTATGATGAGAATCTCGACAACTTTTACAAAACTTTGTGCGCATTCTATTCTCAGCTTGACAAGAAAGAGGAACTGGAAGGCATACTGCCACAAGTGAAAGAATACTTCGACAGAACAGGAAATGCCGCAGCCTATGAGGAGCTTATAGAGGGATTAAATAAGTAACCATCAAATTTGTTTAATATTCATTAATTCAAGAAACAATGAAAATCATTTGTCGCATATTCTCAGTTGTTGTTTTTGTGTTGATTAGTGTGAATTGTTATTCACAAGACTGGGCGCTGTATAAAGAGCTCTATCAACTCACAAACAATAACAAGGACCTTGACAAGGCTGAATTATTGCTAAACGAGAACAAAGAAGCCTTCCAAAAAACTGAATATGGACAAGCATGCTACAACTGCTTTAGAGCTATAATTCTCAATAATAGAGGTGAAACTGAGGGGGAGGTGATAGAGTGTACAAATAATGCATACAACTACTTTAAAAGCACACCACGCAGCACAATTGACAACTTAAACGACACTATTGATGTATATATCAGAATGATGGCTTTTTGTATTTATACTATCTATCACATAGACGATGACACTTTCTTGGATGCCATCGAGAAATCTATCGATATTTACGAAGAGACACACATTTTTGAAGACAATTTCATACCCACCCTCGATTATGTATATTATTCTTCAAATCCATCAGTAGAACCATTAATCGCAAGAATTGACAATCTGTTACGCGAAATGGTTCAAAATTTCAAGCCCGACGATTATTATCATTGGGCTCAGTATTATTACCACCAGGGCATTTCATACCTGTATAATGAACGCCCAGCAATAGCAATCACCTCTTTTGAGAAATCTTTAGCACAACTTAAATTTGTAGATGATTATATAAATGATGGATATTATTATACTCTAATAAACACCTATACCAGTGCATTACTACTGACAGGCAACTATGAAAAAGCAAGCAGTTTTATTAATGACACCGAAGAACTGCTAATAGATAAACCGAAAGTACGTCACAGCTTAGTGATTCTATTAGGCAATTTCGCTTCATGCTTATATAGTGAATATTATTATGACAAAGCTCTTTATTATTATAAAAGGGCCGAAAGCCTGTGTGATGAGAGTTGTCCACAAAAAACCAAAACAGATCTACAGAATTATATTGCTACACTTGAGTCTTTCACTAATACCAATAAAAGCTATGGTGACAGCAATACCTCAATCAGCGAATTAATCGCAAGGGCTATGTTTCAAGCATCAAATGGCAATAACGAGCAAGCGATAATAGAATTCCAAAATATCTTAAACATTTTGAAACCACAATTAAATGAACCTGACAATCTTGTGAATTATGCAAATGCATGTAATGCGCTTGGCAATATATATTATAATCTCAACATGATGCAAGAGTGTGAAAGCACATTTCTTGAAGGAATTTCGGTGATACAAAATGTTGATATCAATTCTTTTGCTTATAGAAATCTATTGAGAGATTTATCTAACTATTATTCAACAACCAATAATACAGAACAAGCTATCAATGTGCTGAATGAAGCAAAATATCTATACGAGAAAAACGGAGATATATATTACAATTATCACACCCTGCTATTCAACATGGCACAATTATATTTAAGCAATAATGATTATTTATCGGCCCTCATACTTTATGACATCTACAAAGATTATTTAAACAATTATGAAGGTGAAGAGCAGAGGGTTCTTAATGACAAGATTATTCTCTACAATTATTTGAGTTTTGCTGAAACACGCATGTGCATGTATGACGAAGCTGAGTCGCATCTATCGGAAGCTATACAACTGTGTGACCAGAATGATCAATTTAAAAAGTGGCTACCATCACTCTACAAAACTCAATCTCAATTAATACTGCGAAACTCAAATGACAACGACAACAAGTTGGATGAAGCATTAGGCTACATGCGCAAAGCCTACGCTATCAACAACGAAGGTTTTTTCCTTGAAGATGATCTTGCCATTGTCGAATATTTAGCAGCGAATGATGAACAGGTGAATACGCTCTCGTTAGACATCTCACAAAAAATCATCAGCAGTACTTTGTCGAGTCTTGCCTACATGTCGACCAGTGAACGTGAAAATATTTGGAATTTAAATAACCTTTATTTACAAAAGTATAATTATTTCCTGCTTCACTGCAATAGTAATGCCGAGAGCGTAGGAGCCACCTACGACAATGTACTTTTCTCAAAAGGATTGCTGCTGCGCACCTCCAATTTCATCGGAGACGAGATAATGAGGTCCAAAGACAACCAAGCAAAAATGCAATATCAACAAGTTCAAAACCTGTATTCACAATTGCTTGATACCGATCTTCCTGGTGATTCAGTGCGTTCTATACGTTCCCAAATCACCACGCTCGAAAAACTACTGTCTTCTAAGTTTGTTACTGCCAGCTCGCTTGAAGACAAGCTGGTGACATCCTGGAAAGATGTACGCTCCTCACTCGGCAAGAACGAGGTTGCGATTGAGTTTGCAGTAATCCCAGAGTTTAAAAGAGAGTTGAATTTCATGTTTGACAGTGTTCCAACCTACTATTACTATGCATTCATCAACAGCAAGAAATTAAACAGTCCCATCGCCATAAGGCTGTGCGAAGAGAGCCAAATTAAAGAGCTGATGGATATGGATGCAGATCTTACCACAGAAAATCGCATGAGAAACCGCTACACCAACAATGACATCCAATACTTCCATGGTCGCAGGCTCTACGAGCTCATTTGGCAACCCATCGATTCTGTTCTTGAAGAAAATTCCACCATCTACTTCTCCCCCGCCGGGTTGCTGAACTCGATAGCTATGGTTGCCATTAACGATGGCGAAAGATGCCTTATTCAGAAATATGACATGCATCAAGTGTCCACCACAGCACAAGTGTCGGCAGTAAAGAAATACAAGAGGAAAGCTCCGCAATCGGCAAGAATCTATGGCGGCATTGTCTATGATGTTCCACGCGAGCAGATGATAGCCGAGGCAAGACGCACAACAATAGACAACAAAACCATCGAGCAGTTTGCTTCACCCACCCAATTGCTTGCACAGTCCAGCACCGAGAGAGGTGGTAGAGTTTGGAGCTATCTCCCCCACTCTCTCGAAGAAGCACAAGCAGTCTATTCCTATTTAAAAGAATCTGGCATGAAGCTTGATAACTTGCAATACCTTGATTCAATTCATGCCACCGAAGAATCGTTCAAGGCTATGAGCTATCATTCACCCGACGTCATCCAAATTTCGACTCATGGGTTCTTTGCCTCCGATTCCAAAACAATTACCGAAACCCATTTCCTGCAGCAATACCAAAAATCGGTTTTTGGAAACATGAGCGAGCCACAAGTGAGCCCTATGATGCGCTCGGGAGTAATAATGGCTGGCGGAAATGGTGCCTGGACAGGGAAGCAGATTGTAGAGGGCATCGAGGATGGCATTCTCACTGCCGAAGAAGTGTCGCGATTGAACTTGAGTGGCACTGAGCTTGTCACACTCTCGGCATGCCAGTCGGGACTGGGCGAGGTGTCGTCGGCCGAGGGCGTGTTTGGCCTTCAACGTGGTTTCAAGATGGCCGGAGTGAAAACTCTTATAGTGAGCTTATGGAAGGTTAATGATGCCACTGCCAACGAGTTCATGCAACAGTTCTACACCCGTTGGCTCGCAGGCGACAGCAAGGCCGAGGCTTTCAAGAAAGCACAGATGGCAATTAAAGAGAAGCATCCTAATCCCTATTTCTGGGCTCCCTTCATCATGATTGACTGACGACTTTTCTTTTCATAAACAATGAGACATTTCATTATTACAATATCGTTCATAATAATCACATCTCCAATTCTTTTGGGGCAGCCCCCACTACAACCAGACGGTAAGGATTTAGAGTCGAAGTTGAAAGAGTCAATGTTCGATATTGCCACACAAAAAATCATACCCGATTATATTATAGACAGATTCCAAGCATCAGTTGAATGTATAGACAAGAATAGATTGAATGCCTATTCCGACTCAATTAAATATTACTATTACATCATGTCGGCTATTGGTTGCGACCTTGAGCTTCAGGAGAGGTTGGAGCTGGTTGACAAAGCAATAAAATTGCGAGAAAACAGCATTGGAATTAACGATGAAGAATATCCATTCTGCCTATTTATTAAGGAGAAGTGCCTCAAAGCCTTGCAAGCACCCATTGACGAACGCATCAGGCTATTAGAAGATGCCATTGTCATTTGCTCCAACCGGCATAACACATATAATAATGTCGACATTTTTGATTTGACACAGTATCTTGATAATAGTTTTTTGACAACACTAATCGAACTATATGAAGAACAAGGGTATTACAAAGCCAGCCTGTGGGTATATCTGAAATATTTCACCCTTTTTATCATGTGGAATGAAAATTTCGTAGACTATGAAGAACCTATTCGTCTTTTGAAAAAATCTTTCACTTTGCTGCCACTAATTGAAGATAAAAAATCTGTGAATCAATATTTTGACCAATTAATGAACTTATTTGATGATTATAAGCTTAAAGACAGCAAATTGTTTAATCTTCTGTATGGAGAGATAGCTTATGTCAATGGTCCAAGCGATGAGTCGATAATAGCATTAGGACGTGTCAAGGATTGGCTCAAAAGGCAAGATCAATATGACATCGACTTAGGCGACATTTACTCTAAACTATATGAGTCTTATAAAAATCTTGGCTATGACGATAAGGCTGAGGCATTAATTCCCGAAATGAGTTCATACTTCGAGACGCTGAATTCAATTGAGGAGAATGAGTCAATTATCGAAGAATAAAAACTGTATAACAATTGTTGGCTTATGAAACGAGTTAGTATTATTATCATCTGCATCTTGTTGACATGCTGTCTTTCAGATGGCATTGCAAACGCTCAAGACCTGCAACTCGATCAATTGCCCCCCGAAGTCACACAACTACTTCATAGCAACAATGCATCAAGCAAGTCGAAAAAACCTTTTGACATCAACCGAAATGATCTTGTCAACAAAGCCGACAGCAATTACCGCTGTGGTAAATATCTACTTGCCATCAATTACTATATAGGGGCTTTGAGGCAACTAAAAAACCATCCCGAAGGCGATAACACGGCTGTCGAAGATTCGGCTTTGATATTGTATCGACTGGCCGATTGTTACCATCAACTCGGATTAGAACAAAGAAACGAAAAAACTCTGTTGGAAGGTATTGAATTAATCCAGAATGTCGACATTAACTCTACTGCCTACCGATATTTATTAACTGGGTTGGCCGAGTATTATACAAACACAAGAAATAACGACAATGCAAGAGAATTGTTCCTGAAAGCTAAAAGCCTCTTTGAAATAAATAGAGACCTGGGTGATGAATATCATTACATGCTCTTCAAAATGGCTAAATTGGAATATAATATGGGCGATCCTTTGTTCGCTATGTTCTGCCTGCGCAAATGCGATGACTATTTTCAAAAAAACGACAACGAGAATCGTTCACTCTATCAGGATGGTGTTATAGATATAAAATGCCTGTTGAGCATAGCAGAGTTTGACTTGGGAATGAGCGAAAGAGCAAAAAATCGCATGAATGAATGCATGCAGTTGTGTGAAGGCGACTACAAAACAGGACCTGGGCGGCTTCCCATGCTCTACAGCACTAACGCCCATCTGCTGTTATACGACACTAATGAACCGATAGAGGAAAGTTTGGCATACTTTCGCAAGGCTTATGAGCTTAGCAACAAGATTCAAAAAAATGATATAGGAAAAGAACTATCACTTGTTGAATATTTGGCAGGAAACGATTCCACCGCTCAGGCTCTCGCGTTGGATATATCAAAACAGATAACCCACAACACACTCTCAAGTCTCGCCTACATGTCGGCAAGTGAGCGTGAGCAATTTTGGCAATATAACAACCAATTTATTCAGCGTTCCAATTTCCTACTTCTGAACTGTGGCGGCCACTACAGCGGAGAGGTGTATGACAACATCCTTTTTTCAAAAGGATTGCTGCTGAAGGCTTCCACCTTCATTGGCGACACCATTATGAACTCTGACAACGAGGCAGCAAAAAAAAGATACCATCAGGTGCGGGAGCTTTATTCTCAATTGCTAAACAGAAATCTTGACGACAACTCAATACGCAAGCTGCAAGACAGCATCAACGCCTTAGAGAAACAATTGACATCAACATTTGTCTCTACAGGGTCACTTGAAAACGGCCTATCACTAACCTGGAAATTTACAATAAAAAAGTCACTCTCTGAAAACGAGGCTGCCATAGAATTTGCTGTTATACCAGAGCTCAAACGCAATCTGCGGTTCCTGACCGACAGCATCGACACAGAGAAATACTATTATGCCTTTGTAGTAAAAGAAAAATCTGAAACGCCCATAGCCATAAAACTGTGTCCCGAGAGCGAACTTAAAGAGATTCTAAATATGGATATGGGCAATAAAATTTCTACAGAGAGGCGCATGAGCAATCGTTACACCAACAATGACATGAAACACACCCATGGCAAAAGACTCTATGAGCTAATCTGGGAGCCTATTGACAAGGTGCTTGATGAAAATTCCACCATCTACTTCTCCCCCGCCGGGTTGTTGAACTCGCTTGCGATGGTTGCCATTAGCGATGGAGAAAGATGCTTGATTGAAAAATATGATATGCACCAAGTCTCGACCACAGCACAGATACCCTTCATAAAGCAATATAACAATAGCAAAAGTGTTCCTTCGTCGGCTACGCTTTACGGAGGTATCACTTATGATGTACCACGTGAAATAATGGAGATGGAGGCAAGGAGAATCACCCCTCGCGGCAGCGATATGGACCATTCGTCATCTCCAAGCGATGAATATTTTGCTTCAGCCGAGATGGAAAGAGGTGGAACAAGAAAATGGTATCCACTTGCCTCATCACTTGACGAAGTGTTGTTCATTGATTATTGTTTGAGAAATGCTGGTATAGAGGACGTCAAGTTATATGAATCGACACATGCCACCGAAGAGTCATTCAAAGCCATGGATGATCACTCTCCTCAGATAATACAGATGTCGACTCATGGGTTCTATATATCCGACAAGAAAGAGATAGAGGAAAACAGCTACTTTTCAATGTATAGACCAAAGGCACATGGAGAAGCCAACGTAAGTCCAATGATTCGGTCGGGACTGATTTTAGCCGGCGGCAATGGTGCCTGGACCGGAAAACAGATTATTGAAGGTATCGAAGACGGCATACTCACTGCCGAAGAAGTGTCGCGGTTGAACCTTAGCGGCACCGAGCTTGTAACGCTCTCGGCTTGCCAGTCGGGACTCGGGAATACCGAATCGTCGGAAGGTGTATTCGGCCTGCAACGCGGCTTCAAGATGGCTAGAGTAAAAACTCTTATAGTGAGTCTTTGGAATGTGAATGATGATGTAACATCCAAACTGATGAAATTGTTCTATACCAACTGGATCTCGGGCGATAGCAAGGCCGAGGCCTTCAAGAAAGCGCAGCTGGCAATAAAGGAGCAATACTCCAATCCATATTTTTGGGCACCATTTGTAATGATTGATTGAGGCCACAGTGATGAGTAGGAGAGATGTTATATCTTTCCTTCCACTTGGTAACTATAATAGTTGCCCCGGCACATGATGATGTGGTCGTCGAGGGGTATTCCCACGGCTTCGCATGCCTGTTTCATGCGCCGAGTGAGGACATCGTCCTGCATGCTGGGCCTTGGGTTGTTGCTCGGATGGTTGTGAGCGAGAATAATGCTGCTTGCCAGGTGTGTGATGGCGTGTTTGAGAATTATCTTCTCGTCGCCGACAGTCGCCGTTGTTCCTCCGGTACTCACCAACTCCCGCGCTTTCACATGCTTGGCCCGGTCCAGCAACAGCACCCACATCTCCTCATGCTCCTTGTCGAGCATGAAGGTGCTCAGGTATCGATAGGCGGCATTGGCGTCGGTGATCTGGAAGTCGTCTTCAAACTCTTCTCCCTGGAACCTGCGTGCAATCTCTATGGCAGCGAGTATCTCGACGGCTTTGACTTCTCCCACTCCACGATACATACGCGCCAAGTCACTGTATTTGTGGCGTGCGATTTTGTAAATCTTGTTGTCGTGATCGTTGAGGATGCGCTGGCACAGCTCTACAACGCTCTCCCCTCGACTCCCGCTTCCCAAAATTATGGCAAATAGCTCGGCCGCCGACAGCGTTGAGAACCCATATTTCATCGCTTTCTCCCTGGGCCTGTCGTCAAGAGCGGTGTTATGTTTCAATGCTCTTGATTTAATCTTCTCTTTGTCAAAATCGTTTCCCATAAGAATATTTCCTTATATCTTATAAGCTCACTTCCCTTTGCGCATGGCAATCTCCTCGTTGATGTCACGTCCATGACGCAGCAGTATTTTCCACACGAAGGCCTTGATGAAACCAAAGCCGTAGGCTCCTAACTGAATGAAACTCGACACCACTGCTATGCTGGCAATCTTGAGGCTGCGTGTCTTGACGAGTGCGCTACCCCAGAGCATTACAACATAGAGAGCCAAAGGCAATATCGCCCACCAATGCCAAAAGATGGCAAGCAGAACCAGTGCCACACATCCCAGCACGAACACAGCCGGCAGGCAGTGAACAAGCTTCAACGAGTCGGGGTAAAGCAATTTCAATGTGATGCGCGACATTCCGAAGACATAGGTTTGTCGAGCAAATTTCTTCAGGTCGACACGGCGCTTGTGGTAGACGTAGGCATCACGAATGAGGCGGATGCTGAATCCTGCCTGACGCACTCTTGTGCTCATGTCGATGTCCTCGCTGAACATCTCACGGAACCCGCCCACTTTTTCCCACACCTTGCGAGAGTAGCCCATATTGAACGACCGCGGCACAAATTTCTCTAGTTGCACCTTGCCGCCGCGTATGCCACCGGTGGTCAGGAATGACGTCATCGAGAAGTTGATGGCCTTCTGCACATCGGTGAAGTCATCGCTGGCAGCATCGGGCCCTCCAAAGCAGTCGACATATTCTTTTTCAAGTTCGGCTTTCAACGTCTCGAAATATTTCTCTGGTATCACACAGTCGCTGTCGAAAAAGATGAAGTACTCGCCTTGCGCACGCTCAATACCGTAGTTTCGTGCTATGCTGCGCCCTTCATTGTCCTTATAGTGATAATGCAGGTCAAGGGCATCATTATATCGGCGTGCAATCTCGTCGCACCGCACAGTAGAACCATCTTCAACAAGATAGACTTCAAAGTCCTTGCACGTCTGCTCTTTAAGGCTTCTCAACAAGTCCTCGACCTCGGCGGGACGGTTGTAAACTGGTATTATTACCGAAAAATAGGGCATAGCATTAATGTTTATGAGTCAATGTGCAAAGTTAACCAAACTCACAATAACAACCAAATTTCAGCAATATTTTGTAGAATCAAGCCGGCTTTTGTTATCATTTCTCACTAATCGTTTTGTTTTGTTGCCACAATTATCGCTACCTTTGCAGTGTAATAACATGGAGCGCAAAATAATACATATCGACATGGACGCCTTTTTCGCCTCGGTGGAGCAACGCGACAACCCCGAGTTGCGAGGCAAGCCCATCGCCATCGGTGCCGACGTGGAGCGCGGAGTAGTGGCTACCGCAAGCTACGAGGCTCGCCCCTTTGGTGTCCACTCGGCAATGTCTATGCGCATCGCCAAGCGCCGTTGCCCAGAGCTCATCGTGGTTCCGGGACGCTATCATGTATACAAGGAGGTGTCAAGGCAGATGCACGACATCTTCCATGAGTACACCGACATCATCGAGCCCATATCGCTCGACGAGGCGTTTCTTGATGTCACCCACAACAAGCCTGGCATAGGGCTTGCGGTGGATATAGCACGAGAGATAAAGGCCAAGATCAAGGATCGGTTGCATCTTACCGCCTCGGCGGGAGTGAGCTACAACAAGTTCCTTGCCAAGATTGCCAGCGACCAGCGCAAGCCCGATGGACTGTGCACCATCCATCCCAGCCGCGCTCAGGAGTTTATTGACGCGCTACGCATCGAGAAATTCTGGCTCGTGGGCCCCAAGACGGCGCAGACAATGCATCGCATGGGCATCTTCACAGGAGCAGATCTGCGCGAAGTCTCACTAAAGCACCTGACCGATGTCTTTGGTAAGATGGGACCTGTGTTCTACAACTTTGCCCGCGGTATCGACGACCGGCCT
Source organism: uncultured Prevotellaceae bacterium (assembly GCA_947167995.1). Classification (GTDB taxonomy): domain Bacteria; phylum Bacteroidota; class Bacteroidia; order Bacteroidales; family Muribaculaceae; genus Sodaliphilus. The sequence goes on along the minus strand of CAMVKS010000058.1, from coordinate 3,224 downwards.
GTTGTCGTAGATCACGAGCGCAAGTCGATGGGTTGCGAACACACTTTCGAGCACGACCTTTACAAACGTGGTGCGGTGCTTATTGAGCTGAACAACACTGTCAACGAGCTGGTGCGACGACTTGAAAAACACGACTTCGAGGGTCACACCCTCACCTTGAAAGTGAAATTTCATGATTTCAGACAAATCACACGCTCTATCACCCTTGACAATGTGCTACGCACCAGGGACGACATCCTGCCGCTGGCCAAGCAACTGCTCGCACAAGTCGACTACCGTGACCACCCCATACGCCTCCTGGGCCTGTCGGTGACAAAATCGATAAACAAGGAAACGTCAACCACGGTCAATCAATGGATAGAGCTGGAAATCCCCTTCACCGAATGGCAAGAGACACCTGGCGAGTGATGCCTCTCCACCCTACCCCTTAGATTGATTATGCACCCAGCAGCAATGTTTTTCTAAGGGTCTTGTTGTGAAGGCGAAAAAAATATTGTATATTTGCGCCACACAATCATTTAATTGCTATGAAGAAATATCGACTCATAATTATTGCCTTTATTCTGGCTGCAATGGGTGCAAGTGCCACTGTGCCGGTGGGTTATTACAACAGCATCGACGGCAAGCGCGGGCAGGACCTGAAAAACACCGTGCATCAGTTGATCAAGAATCACACTGTGGTGACCTACAACAGCCTGTGGTACCACTTCCCGAGTACCGACCACCGCTTCGACAACCCAAACCAGGTGTGGGACATGTACAGCAACATTGCGCGCTACTATCGTGGCTCGAGCTCGGTGAGCGGCATGAACCGCGAGCACTCATTCCCCAAGAGCTGGTGGGGCGGCACACAGGTCGATGCTTATACCGACCTCAACCACCTCTACCCCAGCGACGGCGATGCCAACATGGCCAAGAGCAACTACCCCCTTGGCGAGGTGTCGACAGCGAGCTTCGATAACGGCTGCACACGCGTGGGCACTCCAGTAGCAGGACAAGGTGGAGGCTGTGCCACAGTGTTCGAGCCCGACGATGAGTACAAGGGCGACTTTGCGCGCACCTATTTCTACATGGCGACATGCTATCAAGACTACACCTGGAAATATACCTATATGGTCAGCAACTCGTCGTGGCAAACCCTTAACCAGTGGTCTATCAACCTGCTGCTCAAATGGTCCCGCCAGGATCCTGTGAGCGACAAAGAGGTTGCCCGCAACGAGGCAGTGTATAAAATCCAAAATAACCGCAATCCATTCATCGACAACCCATTGCTTGCCGAGTACATCTGGGGCGACCACTATGGCGAAGCATTCTATACCGACCAGAGCGGCGAAGAGCCTCAAGGCGAGCCCATGCTCATCACCCCCAACCTTGAAACAGCCATCGAAATGGGCGATGTGGCAATTGGCAAGACACTCAGCGTGACGGTTTATGTGAAAGGACAATACCTCAAGGAAGACCTCTCGGTGCTGCTCTTCAGTGATGATGCCAGAATGTTCAGCATACCAGTCAACAAAATTCCACGCAACGTTGCCAACAGTGAGCAAGGCTATCCGCTGGTGATTACCTACAAGCCCTCCGTGCTTGGCAATCACCGATGCCGACTGCTCATCTACGACGGCGGTCTCACAGGCAGCTATGGAGCCAACATCATGGCCCAATGTCTGCCAGCACCCACGCTGAGCACTCTCACCGCACTGCCAGCCACCGATATTGAAGAAGAACGATATACCGCACAATGGCGACCTTCCCCCGAAGAGGTGGACTATTATATTGTGAACCGCATTGTCTATGACGACAATAATAACATTTTATCGAGCGATGAATTCACGACCGATGAGACAAGCTATCAATTCGATGACCTGGGACCGGGTCAAACCCACACCTATACCGTTCAGAGCTTCCGCCTGGGCTATACCTCTCCCCCATCCAATGTCATCACTGTGGCCTATTCGGCGATAAACGGCATTGAGGTCGATAGGCCCATCGCCTTCATCCCCACCCAAGGTGGCGTGCTTGTCAAGTGCAGCGAGCCACATCGATGTGTCGACATCTATAGCACAAGCGGCCTGCTCGTCATGCACCTCGATGTGGTTAACAACGACGACTTCATCTACCTGCCACAAGGCATCTACATCATGCGCACGGCTCAGTCACGCAAGCCACAGAAGCTTGTGATAAGATAATGTTCCACAAGAATTTATAGCACATCTATAAAAGCAAGAATTCCCCAGGCATCACATGATGCTTGGGGAATCTTTATTGTAATCAACGGGCGGCTTAGCGCACGCGACCTACGTAAGAACCGTCGCGAGTGTCGACCTCGATCTTCTCGCCTGTGTTGATGAACAGGGGCACCTTAACAGTAGCGCCGGTCTCAACGGTAGCGGGCTTGAGTGTGTTAGTTGCAGTGTCGCCCTTGAGGCCTGGCTCGGTGTAAGTAATCTCGAGCACGGTCTTAACTGGCATCTCGGCGAAGAGCACAGTCTCGGTCGAAGCGTCGGTGACTACCTCCACAATATCTCCTTCTTTCATGAAGTCGGCGCCAGCGATAACCTCCTTGAGGATAGGAATCTGCTCATAGGTCTCCTGATTCATGAAGATGGCATCGGTGCCATCCATGTAGAGGTACTGATAGGGGCGGCGCTCAACACGCACGTCCTCGAGCTTCTCACCAATGTTGAAGCGACGCTCCAGCACGCGGCCATCAACCACGTCTTTGAGCTTGGTGCGCATGAAGGTGTTTCCCTTGCCTGGTTTTACATGAAGGAATTCGATGCAGAAGTAAAGTCTGCCGTCCATACGGATACATGTTCCGTTTTTGATGTCTTGAGCGTTAATCATAATCTTGGTTTTCGTTCTATAATTTGTAAATATTTTTTTCCTCTTTTAATTATAAAGTGCAAAATTAGTGCAAGTTGAGTGAAATACAAAATGAAAAGGGAAATTTTTTCATTTTTATTACTCAAACACCGCCTTCACCGTCTCAAAAATGGTCAATTTGAGAAAAAATGCAAAAAGTTTAGACTAATTTTTGCAACTTTCTTGGTAGTTTTCAAAAAAATCACTAATTTTGCAGTCCGAAATCGCAAATTAAATAAATAGTTAGATAAAATGAAACGTACATTCCAACCATCAAACCGCAAGAAAGCTAACAAGCATGGTTTCCGTCACCGCATGCGCACTGCCGATGGACGCAAGGTCCTCGCTCGCCGTCGCGCTAA
>CAMVKS010000057.1 GCA_947167995.1 uncultured Prevotellaceae bacterium | reverse complement strand
ACGCAGGAAAATAATAACTCCCGAGCTTGCGAGGCTTTTTGACACCGGAGGTGCAGCTTTTTGAGATTATTGTCGCCTCATGGTTGTGCCCTTGATGCGGGATGGTCGCTTCGCTTAAAATTTCATAGTCGCTCATTTTATTCAAAAAGCTGCGAACGGAGTTCGTCGAAAAGCCTGCTTACGCAGGAAAATAATAACTCCCGAGCTTGCGAGGCTTTTTGACACCGGAGGTGCAACTTTGTGAGAGTATAGGTCACAAACCTCACTCCGTCAGTAGTGGCAAAGCGAGAGGTGATAGAAAAATGGTTTTCGAGCGTCACTCTATTTCATGTCCTCGATGTCGTCGACCATGACGATGGTTGCTGTCTCGGTGTTGAAGGTGAAGTAGCACTTCATGTCAGGGCTGTAGATAGAGAACGTCTTCATCTCATAGAGGTCGTGGCCGTAGAGCAGGAATGTGGCAATGTCGGTGGGAGTGATGTAGGGGTTGCCGTCGAGGTGGCTGTGGGTGCACTTGCTGATGTTGCCGTTCTTGCTTGAGAAGTCGATGGGAATGAATGTGGTGTGATATTTGCGCCGGGCAATGAGCTTGCAATCGGCATCGAAGTCAAACGAGTAGTCATTGCCGAAGGGGATGAGCTTCGCCTTGTTGGTGCCCTGCAGCAGGTACACACGGGTGAGGCTCGGGCCCATCTCCACAATGTCGACGTTGAGGTTGCCGGCTTCTCTCACACTCTCGATGCCATCGAGCTTGTCAAGTTCCTCGAGGAGAGTGACATGCTTCTCGGCATGCTCGATTTCCTGTGGTGACAGCCCTCGCACCAGGTCAAACGGCTCTATGTCGCCCGTGTTGAGGTTGAGGCGGCACTCAAACACGCACTTCATGCGGTCCACATCAATCATGATGCCGCTCATGAGCGTGTCGTTCACTTGTCTTATGGTAGATAGCGAGGCTGTCTTGCTCGAGCACAGCTGCTTGTAGGCGTCGCTCAGCACCCAGTTGAGCTTCTCATGATAATAGAGCCTGTAGCCCTCGTCGATGACGCTGTCGTTGACGGCATTGATAGTGTGCATGGCAGGCCGCTCTTGTGCCTGCAACGTACTAAATGCGACAATCGATGCAACAATTGTCAGAAAAAAACGTTTTGTAAAGTGCATGGCGGTTTAAAACTCGCTAAAGGCCAGTGGAAGCAGCGACTTGATACTGTCGAGCTTGTAGATCTTGTCTTTGCCTGCCAGCAGCACCTCGATGGGCTGTCCTGCCTGGGTCTCAAATTCAAGCAGCGCCTGGCGGCACATGCCGCATGGGGCGGTAGGAGTCTCGACAAAGCTGTTGCGTGTGAAAGCTGTGATGGCAATCTTCTTGATGGGCTCGCCGGGATAGTTGGCTCCAGCGTTGTAGCATGCGCTTCTCTCGCCACAGATGCCGGCAAAGGCTGCGTTTTCCTGGTTGGCACCTTTAATGATTACTCCATTGTTGAGTATCAAAGCAGCTCCCACATGGAAATTGCTGTAAGGTGCATAACTCGCTTTGGTGGCCTCGCGTGCCAGGTCCACGAGTTTTTTGTCTTCGTCATTCAGCTCTGAATAAGAGTAAATTTGTATCTTTGTAACAAAATTCTTTTCGGTCATAATGCTTAAGATTTATAATAGCAAACGCAAATATATTGATTTTTTTTCAAATATCAAGAAAAAAATTGCTTTTTGCTTGATTTTTACGCTTTTTTTTGACATCCTTGGCTGGTCGGTCACACGTGATCAGGTGTACCGTTATATCGAGCTTTATAAAAACGATGCGCTCATCGAGCAGCGCGACAATGGCGTTCCGGCGAGCATCACCCTGGCGCAGGGACTGCTCGAGAGCGCAGCAGGCACCAGCAAGCTGGCCCGTGAGGGCAACAACCACTTTGGCGTGAAATGCCACCGCCATCGGGGCGACAGCATTTTCCTGGGCAAGACATGTTACCGGAAGTACAGGACCGCCCACGATTCCTATCTCGACCACTCACGCTTCTTGCGAGAAAACAAGAGATACCAGTCGCTGTTTCTGCTCGACATCTCGGACTACCGCGGCTGGGCACATGGATTGAAAAGATGCGGATATGCCACCGACCCGCTTTATGCCCAGAAGCTCATAGCGATGATTGAGACCTACGGCCTTAACCAGTTTGCCCGTGAGAGTCCTGTCGAGAATGTTAAGCCCGAGGAGGGGCCACAGCTCAGGAAAAAGCGCGACCACCCCATCTTAAGGCATCCCATCAAGCGCAGGCACGGGCTCAACTACGTTGTCGCTGTCATGGGCGACACCTATCAAGATATAGCCGACGAGTTTAATGTCAAGAAAGAAAAACTGCTGGAATATAACGACTTGAACGAGAGTGCAGGCGACGAGCCCGAGCCAGGCGACATAGTCTATGTGAACAAGAAGCATGGTGAGTCGCAGGGTGTTCATGAGCTGTACAGGGTGAGGGACGACAACGAGACGCTGTGGCTTGTCTCGCAGATGTTTGGCATCAAGCTCCACGAGCTTGCCAGGATGAACAACCTCGACCCAGCAGCACCGTTGCACAAGGGGCAGCCCATCAAGCTGAAAAAGAATATCGACATAGAAAACGCAGTGGAAAACAACGACGACGAGTTGTTGCAAGACTGAAAAGACGTTTTTTACCATTGAGGATGTGTCAAATTTCTGAAATGTCATTGCGCAGAGGACAAGAAATTGCCTGGTGAGAGTTGTTTTCATGTTGTTTTGGTTGCTTGATATAACGGTCGAATGTAACGGCCTAACAGGGAGAAACGTTTTGGTAACAAGCATTTTTTTGCCCTCAAGATAAAAAAAATTTGGTCGATTGAAAAATAGTTACTACCTTTGCAACCGATTTCGAGTCAGGGTACTTGGGTTTTGTTCCCGTTAGACCTGTTCTGTGACATGATCGTTGAAACTTCGATGGCTGCTGTATGATGCTGAATGTGGCCATAAAGCGTAGGACGATATTTAAACGAAAAAATAACTGCTGGTGGGTAGCATTGATGGCTTCTCACGTCAATCTATCGCCGGTGACTATGGGTGTCGTGGTAGAATATTGTGCTACGTGGACATATTTCTTGAAGTGGCGGCTTGAAATCGAAGAGAGAAAAACTTTTTTTTGATAACATTATTGAACTAAAACATTATGTCAAAAGTTTGTCAAATCACAGGTAAGAAGGCGATTACTGGTAACAACGTGTCGCACTCTAAGAGAAGAACTAAACGTAAGTTCAATGTGAACGTGTTCAACCGTAAGTTCTACTGGGTGGAGCAAGATCAATGGATTCGCTTGACTGTTAGCGCAAGTGGTCTGCGTTTGATCAACCGCATTGGTCTGGATGCTGCTTTGAAAAAAGCCGCTCAAGACGGACATTTAAAAGAAATTAAAGCAATCTATTAAATCGACGATTAAGTTATGGCAAAGAAAGCAAAAGGCGATCGCATTCAGGTGATTCTTGAGTGCACCGAGCAAAAGGGCAGCGGTGTTCCTGGCATGTCGCGATATATCACAACCAAAAACCGCAAGAACACAACCGAGCGTCTGGAGTTGAAGAAATACAACCCCTACCTCAAGAAGTATACTATTCACAAAGAAATTAAATAATATTTTTGAGTCATGGCAAAAAAGACAGTTGCAACCCTTCAAACTGGTGAAGGTCGTAATTTCAGCAAGGTGATTAAGATGGTTCGCTCTCCCAAAACCGGTGCTTATGTTTTTGAGGAAAGAATGGTTCCTAACGACAAGGTAGACGAGGCTCTGAAATAATTATTTCTTCGTTGACACTACGCAATTTTGTTTATAATAAAACAAAAACGCTATATTTCTGAAAAAGGCTTGAGACACAACACGTGTCCCAAGCCTTTTCTTTTTCCTGTTTTCCGCACGTTATGATTTTTGAAAAAAACATGTCTTGATAATCAATAATATAGCATCAAAATTTTGCTGTGGTGGCGTGTCCCATTGCGTAAAACAGGAACAAAGAAATAATTGCGTCATGATTGTCAATGCTTGACATAAGCAATGATATAGTAGATTATCAGCAGCGCAAACATAATTGCATACAGCACTGGCAGCGCTTTGACCCACTTGTTCATGCGGGTGGGTTTTGAGGGCTTTGACGAGCCCTGGTTTGTCATGGATGGCGCATTGTTGTTGGTAGACTCGGAATCATATCGCTCCAAGTGTGAGAGGATGCCTGGCAACCCCTGGTTGTGGTCGATGAGAATCTTGCGTGGGTGCATGCCGTCGTAGGGTGCCACCACCTTGTTGTCCTCGAGCTGCTGCATGATGAGCTCGGCTCGCTCGGGCGGCACGTTGAGATAGCGTTGCAACATGGGCAGTGTGATGGCGTTGCAGGTTCTCAAATACTGAACCGCGGCATTGTAGAGCGGGTCTAAGTTGGGGTTGACATTGCCAGTCTCGTAATATTGTTGCCCTTTAAACTCGGGCGGCTGCTCTTCTAATGGCTGGAGTTTCTCGATGGGCACCTTGCTTGAGGGAATATAGGCAATGCCATCAACAATTTTGAGTGTTGAAAGGCATCGTGGGCATGTGGTGATGTGGTTGAGCTTCGAAAGCTCTTCCTCTGTGTTGTTGAGCGCAAGGCCGCACTTTGGACATTCTATTTTCATGTTTTTATGATTGTTGAGGTGGTGTGTGATTCAAATATTTCCACTCGTGGGTGAGAGAAGTCATTTTCCGATCCCTACTCCCCGATGATGATGTAGACGATGAAAAACAGTGCCACTGTGATGACTGTCAAGGTAAGGCAGCCCCCAATGCTCAAGACGTCGAACTTGGATTTTGTGCTGTTGCCTTTACGTGCCGATGTGTTCTGTTTTTTTGCCGCCATGTTAGGATGATTTTCTTTGCTGCTTTTTGTTTTGTTAGTCTTTGTTTTTTTATAGGGTGGTGGAGATGATGATTGCTGCGGTCGATACTTGGGAGGATGGATTTTCACAAACGCACCGCACTTGGGGCAGAAGTTGGCACCTTCTTTCAGAAATGCTCCGCACAGCTTGCAGTATCTCATCACGTCGTCGATGTGCGGTGGCTGCTCAGGCGCCTGTTCGTTGGTGTTGATTGATGGTGGTTGGGCCGAAGCGGGTTGCGGTGCCATGGGCGGCGAGCTGCTGTCGTCGATAGCAACCGATGGGGCGTCGTCAGGCGCAGCCCCCGGCTCGTTGTCGCTGCCGATGGCTGGTGGTGATTCAAGATTGTTGTCGCCGGTGGGCGCCTGCCTTGTCTCAATGTCAAGGTTTATCTCGGTGAGACATTGAGGGCACACGCAATGTCCTTCGAGTTTCTCGATTTCTTGAATCGACACATCAATATGTTTCCCACATTCGGGACAGAAGATATGCACTTTTACTGGATTGGTTAAATGGTTTAACAGTAAAGTAGTAGAGTAGAGTGTGTGTGTCAGATGTGGTTGATGCGTTAGGGCATGACTTGACAAGCAACTAACTATTCTACTACTTTACTTGTCTCGCTTATTGTGTTGTGTGAAGAATTATTCGTAGTGAATAATGGCTTTCACTACAATGTGCCACTTGCCGTTCTCGAGCTGTGCGCGTCCGGCGCGGTCGGTAATGATGCGTGACTTGCCGGCACTCGACTGGATGTTGTTGCCTGAGCAGGCGCGGGTGAGTGTGTCGCCAGGCATGAGTAGGGCAAGCTTGTGGGCGTCGTTCTTGTTGATGACGGTGAACGAGCCGCTCTTGCCGTCCATAGTGGTGAGCTCGAAGATTGAGTTTCCTGGCTCATATTGCGATGAAGAGCGAGAGAAGTTGTCGTTCTCGTCGGGCTTTGCCATGAACAGGATGCGAGGCTCGCCCAGCACAGTTGCTTTGGGCTCCTCTTTCTTGGGCTCCTCTTTCTTGGGTTCTTCCTTCTTGGGTTCTTCCTTCTTCACCTCTTTCTTGGGCTCATTTTTGGGTTCTTCTTTCTTCACATCCTTCTTGGGGTCATTCTTCTGAGCTGGCTTGTTGTCAAATTCTATCTTCTTGGTCGAAGCCAGTCCGGCAGTCTCGTTGAGCTTGTTGTCGTGTTTTGCGCTCTTGGCGTGGACGACAGGCTGTTCGCCCTTGAGAGCGGCGCGAAGCTTGTCGATTTGCTTCTGCATGTTGTTGACATCGTCGCGAACGTCGCGGGCCATTGCCTGGCTCTCCTTGCGTGCCTGTATGGCCAGGAATGCGCCTATCACACCTGCCGCAAGACCTAAAATGGCAAGCAGATACAAGAAGCCGTGACCGCCATGTGAGCCGCTTTCTTCTTTCTCGGCCGAGGCTTTGTCCTGCTCTTGCGAAGCGGTGGAATCGCTGGCATTAGTCACTGTAGTGGTGCCCTCGCTGCTTGCTTCGGCAGTGGGTTCTTGAGAACTTGCGGTTCCCACTTCGTCGCCAGTGTGGCTGGCATTGTACTTCTCTACATCGCGTTTCACGCCACCCTTGATCAAAGCGCCTTTGTCATATTCGGCCGAGATGGTTTCCAGCAGTTTGTCGATGTCACCAGTTTCGTTCTCGTGTGCTTTGAGCTTGTTGTAGAAATCAACCCATTTCTCGCGACTGCCATACATGGTCTTGAGGTCGTCGAGGGAGTAGTTCTCGTTGGTGCGTGAGATAACCTGTGCCTCGCTCTGTGCGAAACCAAGGTCGGTCGCAATCCACTGTGCTCCCACAGCGAGTCCATGTTTCCACTGGCCTGGTGTGAGGTTCTTAGCGTTGTCCTGGGCGCTTAGTCCCATAGTGCTCATGGCTGCCATGATGCACACTAATGTCATTAGAATTTTTTTCATTTCGATACAATGATTTTTTGTTATTATTTTGTGTTATTTAGTTCGTTATTTAGTTATACAGTGCGTGAAATCACCTCGTTGCACAGGTTCTTCAACAGGTTGTGACGAATGATGCCTATGATGGGGTAGAAGAATGGCACATCTTCGATGGTCTCGTCGCCCTCATATCGCCCTTTCAGGTAGCTGCCAATGCCTGCTGTGAGATAGTTGCCAATGTCGTCGCTTAGCACGCTGGTGAATATCTTGAACACCTTGTTGTCGATGCCAAACTCGTCTTTGGTCACATTGTCGCACAGGCACACGAAGAACTGGTTGAATTTCTCAACCTGCTCGATAAGGCGGTCGCGGGTCTCCACCTCATAGACCGACCTGATGGTGAGAGGCTTGTCGTCGAGCATCGAGTAGCAGTACTTCATGGCGTTGACTTTGCGTGGTGTGAGCTGACGAACATCGACGTTGCCGTCCATGCGCAGGCTCTCGAGCTTGATACCGCCGCGGCAAGTGATTTGCTTGGGGCTCTTGTGCTCAATCTTGATTGAGAACCGCTCGGTGTACTGCTTTTCAAACACTCGCTCCAATATGAGCTGAGTGAACTCTATCACCTGGTCTTTGCTGCCCAAGATGTTGAGAATCTTGGAACCAGTGCCGCTGAAGTAGATTTGCTTGGGCATCTCATAGTTGCGAGCCTTCATCGACTGGGCTATGTAGTAGATGATGGCTGCATAGAAGTACATGAAGATGAGCTTGCGCTGCGAGTCGTTGCGCAGCAGGGTGTTGTAGCTGTAGATGTTGCGGTCTACCTCTCGCAGCTCACGCAGCTGCTCAACATTCTCGATAGAGAACAGGAATGCGTTCACGTCTTGTGAGCGCTTGCGCTTGAGCACATCTTGGAGGATGCTGTTGAGGTAGCCTATGTCGCCGTTCTTGGAAATCAACCGCTTGAAATACTCGCCGTAGTGACGGATGAGTGGGTTGTTGTCGGCATCGCGCTCGGTGAAGGCGTCGCCAAAGATGGCGTCGCCGGCAAAGCGGAACGACGATATTGCCACCGGCTCGGTGTCGAGACGGTTGGCAGTAGGCTGGTAGATTACGGTGTCGGTTGTTCCGCCACCAATATCGATTGACACAAAGCTGCCACCGCTCACGTCGTCACCCTTGTAGAAATAGGCTGGAGCTATGCTTTCGGGGTAGGCGTGAAGGTTGCTGGTGTCGTTGCCAAAGTAGGTGTGATATAGCTCGTTCCAAGTGTCGTCGAGCTTGCGACGGTCGCTTCCGCCCATGCTCACAGGGAAGAAATACACGATGCTTGTGCGGCTCAAATCACCGTTCTCCAATAGCACTTTGGCTTTGATGAGAAGCACCAGTTCACGCAGGAATTCGCGCGAGAGTGTGATGTCGCCCATCCACTTGAGATTGGTGGTGATGTCATATCCGTCGAAGTACTGTCGCTCATAGAGGAACGGTATGTTGATATCGCCAAAGAGCTTGTGTCCGCCAGTGCTCAAGGTGTTGCGGGCAAGAGCACTTCGCAACGGGAATCCATACACGTTGTCGATGTCGCTGGGAAGGAACTCCACGCGTTGCAACTGGTCGGCAAAGAGCAATGTGCCGCGCTTGAGCAACGATGCTATGAGCACCTGATTCTCGCCATGCGAGAACTCCAGGTCGCGGGCGTCTTGTCCGCGCTCGCTCCACTCCACGTGGCTGTTGGTGGTGCCAAAGTCGACTGCAAAAATCAGTTCCTTGCTGCTTGCCACATAGGGCTTCCACAACGGCACTATGTAGCCTGAGAACTCACCCGATGGCGTCGAGATTTGAGCTTCTATAATGTCGAAAGAGCCTTCCAGGTCATAATAGGTGGTGCTGTAGGAGCTCTGTGAACGCACCTTGCCGCTGCATTTCATGTTGTCGTTGTTAAGGCCATCGGTAAAGAATCGCAGCTTGGCATTTCCACCGTCAATCATGGTGAATAGCTGAACGGTGTAGTCGTCCTTGTAGTTGGTGCGCACAAACGGGAATATTGCGGTCGACATCACCACGTTGGTGATAATGCGACCAGTTCCACGGTTCTCGTCGAAGTGCCACGATGGGTCGTCAATGGGGTAGTAGTTGCGGGTGAGCTCGATGTAGCGCTTCTTCAGCGGCACTCGCAACGTGACGTTGACCGAGCCGTCGTTGAGCTCTTCCATCTCAAGCATGTTGCGGCCGCACACCTGCTTGGTCACGTCGCTGGCGTTGAAATACTTGAAAAACTCCTCGGTGAGAGGAAGCAGATAGCCATTATTGCAGCGCATCATCTTGTTGCTCACGTTGCCATTGAAGTAATGGTCGCTGTCGATGGGACCACTCAGCCTGATAAGGGTATCTTGCAGGAAGTCGCCAGTGGTGATGAACGGATAGATGATGCTTGTGTCGGGGAGCTTGCGCTTGTCGATGGGTATGCCGTGTGTGAACACTTGTGTGGAGCTGTCCCATTCCTTGTCGATATAGATATAGTGGTCAACACTTCCGTTGAAGTTGTTGCGCAGAACAAGGGGGAGACGGCCCTCGACATGGCGAGTGGGGGCTATCACAAAGTCGCTGGTTGCTGCCGAGGTCATGATGTCGCGGGCGCGCTTGTGATAAAGACGCGCACCAAGCACAGTGACCTCGTCGTCGCCAACAAAGGGGTCGAACTCAAGGTCGAGGCGCTCTACCAGACGCGGAGCGAGTTCCATGCTCAGAGCTTCGAGGTTGGGAATCACTTGTGTGAGACGATTATAAAGCTCGGGCTTCTGCTGCATGATGATGTCTTTGTTCTTGAGCATGTAGTCATATACGCCTTTGACCGATGTGCGCAGTGTGGGAAAGGCGTTGAAGAGCATGAACATGTAGTAGACGAAGTCCTCGTCGCGCTGCCACAGGTCGCGGGTGTCGCTGTCAAACAGCGAGATGCCTTGCTCAACCTTGATGCCCGTGATGGGAATCTCTTTCTCGCGCGGAACGGCTATTGTCATCGACGACGGAGAAGTGGCACCTATCACCTGGCTGTTCCACAAGAGGATGTACCAGTCGGTGAGCAGGTTGAAATTATACTTGGTGTCGCTGGCGAGGAAGAGCTCAAGGGTCTCGCCATAGAGGCGGTGCTCGGGCTCGCTCTTGAGGCGCTCTATCTGCTCATCACGGTTCCAGCGCACAATGTGCAGGTAGTCCTTGTGGTTCTCAAAGTCGAAGAACAGTTGCGCCACGTCGAGGGCGTTCGACACTAAGCGTTTGTCCATCATCGAGCCGCTGAGCCTTGCGTTGCTTGCCAGGTGCTCAAAGGCATTCTTCACCAGGTCGAGCTGGGCAAAAGGGCTGGGAATCGCTGTGCGCGGGTTCTCCGAGAGTCCTCCGTTGGGATCTTTTATCTGCTTGATATCGTCGTCAACGTAGGGCGTTACCGGAATCCAGTCCTGTGCGCTCGTCTTCGTTGTCTTGTTGTTATATGATAGTACTTGGCTCATAATCGGTTGTCAATTTTTTTGTAGTCGCTTGATACTTACCGCTGAACACTTTTTTCTTCCACCTTAGTTAAGACTGTTGTAACGCTCGGTAATGATTTTCTCGGCGGCGTTGTAGAACAGGTCCATGAGTTTGAGCTCGGCGTTGCTGCCGTAGCTGTTGTTGTCGCGGCTCAACTTGTTCATCTCGGCTTTGAACACGTCGTTGTCCACCTTCTTGTTGCCGAAGATGCCTTTCTTGGTCAACACTTTGTGGATGGCCTTGTTCATGTCCATCTCGCCTTCGTTGAACATGACGACGTGGCGGCGGTTGTGCAGTAGCTCGGTGAGCCACTCGATGTAGCTATCGAAGAACTGCTGGGTCAAGACGCGATAGAACTGGGTGCCGGTGAATTCCCGGGTGATGCGTGGTGAGTCCTCGGTAAAGCCTTGGCCAATAATGTTGTCGAGACCAGTGCGAAGGAAGATGTAGAGCAGGTGGAGCTTCACAAGAGGGCGGTAAACCATTGTGCGCGTCTCCTGACCAAAGCAGGAGAAGTCGACATAGTCGGTGTCGCGCTCCAGGCCATATTCAAAGGCCTTGGTGGGCAATGGCTCGCCAGTGGCAAGGTCGGTGAGCTCGCTGTCGCTCAGACTCAGAAACTTGAAGGGTGCTAAGGCTCCTATCAACTCGATGAGGTGGGCGGGATCGTGCTGGTCGCGCTTGTCGCCTGGGTCGTAGGCATAGGGGGCGTTGTGCCCATGATCTCCCAGGTAGAAGATGGCGTTCACTGCATTGCGGCCGTTGCCAGTGAGGGTGTTGTTATAGTATTCCAGTGCGCTCTGGGTCTTGACAATGAAGTCGGCATTGTCAATGCGCTTGTCTTGCTTGTCGTCGCTCTCCATCAGGGTGAAGTAGGGGAGTACTGTGAGTCCGCCTATCGGGGCACGCTGCAAGAAAGCTTTGTTCTTGGCGTCGATGTTGCGGGCCTGGCGTATGTTCTTCACGATGATGGGGAAGCCTGCCGCTCCGGTGCCGCCAAAGATGCTGCTGATGAAGAAGATGCGGTCACCGTCGGCAAACACGTTGGCAAAGGCCTTGAACTCGTTGCTGTCTTTAATGCCGTTCAGGGCCACACTGCCAATGTTGGGAGAGCCAACGAAGCCAATGCTCATCTTGTTCTCGAGCTGGTAGTCGGCAAAGAGCAGCGATGTCAACGCCTGGTTGGGCTCATTCATCGTGTTGTAGCTGATGAAGTCGCGGAACTTATAGTTCTCGACGGCGGCTAAGTTGAAGATGAACGAGTCGTCGAGGGGCACTTGGCTGCTCGAAACTACATCTTTGAGGCTCGAAATCTTGGTGGCGAAGAAACCGTTGGCGTTGGCATTCTTGCCGTAGAGCTTCTCACGAAGTGTGCTATAGGCACTCAGCAGGCGCTCGGTGCGCTTGAGGTCGGCGTTCGACTTGTGAGGGTCGATAATCACGGGCACAATCTCCACATCCTTCAGTGGCTGTCCGTTGGCATCGACAGGTCGCACGCCAGCTGCACACAACATGATCATCGACTTGAGCACGCGTGAACCGGTTCCTCCTATAGCAAATACAAATAGTTTCATTTATCGTTGTTTAATGTCGTTATCGTTTATTGTTTTTTGATTTATGGATGATGAGAAAAAAGCTCTCACCTCTCGCCTATTGAGGAATGGGCGTGTGACGGCAGTTGCTGCTCCACCAGCGCATCGAGAAGGAAGCGATGATAAACATCAATGCCGCAAACACGATGTTGTGCAACTCAAACGACACAATTGCGCTGCCATAGTCCTTGCCTTCCAGGATAGAGCTGGTGACAAAATAGTCCACAACAGGAGTGAGCACAGCTACAACGCCAAGCGTTGCCAACCAGTGATACCACCGGTCAAACTTCACCGAGTTGATGGCATAGTAGTAGATTGCCGCTCCGCCCCAAGCCATTGCTATGGTGATGGCGGCTACCGAGGTGTACTCGTCAATGTTTCCTAAGTCGTTGCTGAAACCGTTAGAATAGTAGAGCGCATCATAAAGCGTTACCTTGAAAATAAAGAACAGCACGCTGATGATGATGCCGGCTACTAAGAATATTACTTTATCTCGCATAGTGTTAATAAGAAGATATTTTCTTTATGTATGTTTGTTAGTTTTCAAGTTTCATTACAATCTTCCCGTAGGTGTCGTTGCCAGCCGAGAAGGCGTCGTAGATACCTTGCAAAAAGCGTTCCAATCCAAAGGTGGTGGTGGAGAAGTTTGCGGCACTTGAGTCGGTGTCGCTTGTTGTGGTAGACTCTTTTATCCAAGCTGGGAACTGGTTGGGAAGGGTGATCGACAATTCGTCGCGCGAAGTCTTGAACTTGCCCTTGGCAGTGATAAGGTGTGTCATGCCTTCCAGATAGGAACGGTTATTGTTGGTCACATCCTCGGGTTTGATGGCACGGATGGTGATTTCAAAGCCATTTTGTGACTGGACGGTGTAGTTTGCCACGTTGGTCAAGAACGCATCGTCTTT
Source organism: uncultured Prevotellaceae bacterium (assembly GCA_947167995.1). Lineage (GTDB taxonomy): Bacteria > Bacteroidota > Bacteroidia > Bacteroidales > Muribaculaceae > Sodaliphilus. The sequence goes on along the minus strand of CAMVKS010000057.1, from coordinate 3,921 downwards.
GGCAAGGGGCTTTAGGTTGGCAGCAAGTGTGAAACACAGCACTCCGGTCTCGCGGTCACCCTCACAGTTGGTAAGCACGTTGTTTTCACTTCGTGAGGGGCGGAATTTGCCCACATTGTCCTTCCAGTCGGGTACCACCTTTACGTTGAGCTCGCTCTGCGCCTGGTTGAAGCGGTAGGAGTTCTTCACGTCATTAGGACGCAAGAACTTGGAGTACTTTTCGTCGGCACTCATGCGGTCGATGGTTGCTGCGTCGGCAACAATTATCACATAGAACGGACGCTTGCCGTTATAGGCAAAGGGCGCGCCGTTGTAGGGGTAGTACTGTCCGTTGTAGTCGCCCATCAGCTGGTTGACGATAATCGACTTGCCTTTATAGGTCTTGAAGATGCTCGTCGCAACACTGTTCTCCTCATTGAGGATTTTCTCCACGCTCACGTCGGCGGTGTTCTGTGGAGAATAGATGAGGTCGGTAACAAGAACGCTCACGTTGCCGGGCTTCTGAGCCTGGATGATCTTCTCGAAGATGAGCTTGAAGTCGGTGTAGCTGGCGTTTCCGGTACCTTTGGTGCTCTCATAGATATTGCGGTCCTGAAGGAACGAGTCGACAGTGCCGCTGTAAGGATAGATGTTGTCGTTCACGATGTTGATTTTCACGCCTTCTTTGCTTGGGAAGAAATTGATGAGGTCGTTGACAGCTTTCTTCAACTGACCGCCGCCTCCAGGTGTGTCGTAGGGGGTCATCGAACCGCTGCGCTCAAAGTATACAGTGAGCGTGAGCTCCTTCAGGCCATAACCTTTGATGTTCCACGACATGGGGGGACGAAGCTTGCTGCCCACTTTGTTGATATAGGCACCGAGCGACTCAACATTGATGTCGCCGCTCTCGGTGAGGAACTCGGCATAACTCTTGGGATTGCTCTTGATGATTGAGCAAATCGAGTCGAAGCGCGCTTGGGTGGTGTCACCGTCGATAAATGCCATCTTGATGGCTTTCTCTAAGCCTCCACCGCGACAGGAAGCGCACACAACAATCATGGCAAGCATCACAAGTGCGATGCACATCGTGGGGTATACTCGTCTTATCATGTTCATTTTCAATGCGTTTAAAAACTATGTTTTTAATAATAGTCACCTCGCATAAGGTGCTACTTCACCTTATAACTTGCAAAACTACAAAAAAATATTCATTTACACATTAATTAATCAAGAATTAATGTTCTTTATTAATAAAAACAACAATTCATCAAAGAAATAATGCTTACAAAAATAATGCCAAACAAAATGCAGGTGAATATTTTTTTATCTTGGCATGCATAATACTTAGGCGACATTTTTTCGGCAGCTGGTGATTGTGTGAGAAAGGGCAGAAAAATGACAAAATTACGCTGATTTTAGCACTTCCTCCTACCCCAAAAAGGTCCTTTTGCTACAAAAAAGTCACAAAAGTGCTAAACATTTTTGCCATTAAATAAAAAATGTATACCTTTGCGTGCTAATTTTGTGAAGTATATATTTTTGCAAATAAAAAACATAAAAAATAATTATAATGGCAGCATTAGAAAAAATTAGAAAAAGAGCCGCAATTCTTACTATTGTCATTGGCGCTGGCCTTCTTGCTTTTATTCTTGAAGAAGCAGTGAGAGCATCGGGCGCTTTCACAACCGACACACTCGCGGCCAAAGTGGGAGATGAGAAAATTGAAATAAAGGAATTTCAAGACGATCCCAGACTAAAACAACAAGCGCAGGATCCTGAGCAGAAAACCGATCAGGCCGTTTTGCAACAGAATGTTCTACAACAAATGATTGAGGAAAAATTGATAGAACAAGAATGTGAAGACGCCAACATCGTTGTTACTGGTGCAGAGGTGACCGAAATTATTACAAAAAGCCCAAGCCAGGGTATCATGCAGATGTGTCAAGCCGTGGGATTGGAAAACCCTGCCGACTTGCTTAAGTTGCTCAAAAATCCAGGCAAAATCGACCCTAACGACGAGCAGTTCCGTGCTCTCAGAGCTCAATATGAAATGGAAGTGCAAAATATTGAGAGGCAACTCAAAAAGCACAAACTGGGTCTCGTGGTCGCTGGTTCTATGCAGGCTAACAATGTTGATATCCAGCTCACCAAGAACGAAAGTATAATGTATGACATCACCTACGCTAAGGTAGACTATGCTTCAGTCGACGACAAGTACATCAAGGTTACCAATCAAGATCTTCAGAACGCCTATAATAAATATAAAGAGCTTTTCAAAATCAACGAAGAGAATCGTCTGGTACAATATATTAAAGTTGATATCGATCCATCCAGCGATGATAAAGCCAAGGCTGCTCAGAAAATCAACACTATTCTTGCCGACTTGCAGAACAACGAAGGTATCTCAGGCATTCGCTCCAACAGTGATGTGGTTATCGATTCTATGGTAACAACACAAGACGACAAGCAACTGTTCCGATTTGACAACCAGGCTTTTAAGCAGGAGAACAGAATTCAGGCGATTACCGATCTTCTCGCCAATCCCGAGGGATGTCAAAGGAAAGACCCAACCGGACGTGACCGCAACACATTCTTATATAAGGTGATGCGCACCTACCAGAGCATCGACTCTATTGGTCTGGACTTGGTGAGAGTCAATGGCAATAAGCAAAGACAAGACTCTGTGCTGGCTCTGCTCAATGGAAATGTCTCTCTCGACTCTATCAAGTCTGTACCCGACGTGGAAGTTAACGCATTTAACCCACAGCAACAGAAGATGCGTGGTTTCTCATTGAACGACTCTATCAGAAGTAAAATAAAAGCCGCCAACGATAACTTCTTCATTATCGATGCCAACGACAATGGCGCTGTGATAGCTCGTGTGGCCAGCAAGGTTCCCGAAAGGACTTTCTATGTGATAGCTCGTGCTAAATATGTTGACTACCCAAGCGAAGGTACAGTAGATGCCCTCACAGCTACGTTGCAGAAATATATCAACGCCAACAAGACTCTTGCTGCATTCAAGAAAAATGCCAAATCTAAACCCTATAATTATGAGGTAGTAGCCGAGATGATAAGCCCTGAAACTGCACAGTTGGGCGCACAGGGTTCACAGTTTGGTATGATGCCCGGTATTTCAGAGAGCCGTAAGGCTGTGAAGTGGGCGTTCGAAAGCAAGCCTGGTACAGTATCGCAGATTTTTGCTACCGATACCGAGCTCCTCGTGGTTGCTGTCGACAAAGTTTATAATGACTACTTGCCACTCGACAACCCCGACGTGAAGAAATTCCTCACCGAAATGGTCAAGAACGAGAAGAAGGCCGAGTACTTGATGAATCAGTACAAATTCAACAAGAACATGCCTCGCACTCTCGAAGAATGTGCTTCGCTCATGAAGGCTCAGATTGATTCTGCTACAGTATCGATGGCTTCTCCACAGCTTGATGGAAGAGTTGCTGGTGTTGTTGCCGCCCTCGGTGAGAAAGGTAAAGGCCAGGTTAAGGTTATTGCTGGACGCAACGCTTTGTATGTAATACAAATCGTTGGCAAAAATAACAGCGATCGCACACTTTCCGAACGCGAGTATGCACAGCAGTTTGTACAGCAGCACATGCCTGTTCAGCAGATGTTCTCGGGTATTCTCCGCGGAAGCCGGAAGGTTAAGAATAACTTAGTGAAGTTCATGTAAAACACATTTATACTGAACCCGAAAATAGAAAAGGTGCCTTGCAATAACTGCAGGGCACCTTTGCTTTACCCTATAAGCGCCTCTCAACACATTGTTGCCAATAGGCTATGTCGCCCTAATTAATGTCTAAAAGACTCCCCATACATTAAATATCACCCTCGCGCGCGTACATTATAATATATTATATATAAACCATCCGCCGTCCCGTCCTGCAGGCGATTCCGGTGATTCCATTGATTCCATGGTCCTGAGCT
>CAMVKS010000056.1 GCA_947167995.1 uncultured Prevotellaceae bacterium | reverse complement strand
CTTGCTCTAAACGGCAACACACTGTCATGGGATTTCGTTGATGGCGAGCTGGTGAAATATGCCGTCTATGCCATCCCCACCAGTGTGGATGTGAGCACTGTCAACAGCGAGCAGTTTGAGGGCATCAAGAGCGATTATCTCATTGCTGTCACCTATAACACCAGCGTGACACTTGCCAGTGAATACACTGCTGGCTATTGGTTTGCCGTAACGAGCGTCGACGGTTACAACTTCGAATATGCTCCTGCCTATCTTAACGCCCCTGCTGGCGAAGCCCAGCAAGTAACACTACTGTCGCCCGTTAATGACGCAGTGACTCAGTGGTCACAAGAGTTCTCATGGACTGCGGTTCCTGGCGCGACCTTCAAGATTGAAATTGCCAGCGACAACACATTCAACAACGTGCTTATCAGCCAAAACGGCATCGACGAGAATCACGTGACGCTCGACCTGAGTTCATTTGCTTCGGCAACTCGCTATTATTGGCGCGTGACAACGATTGAGACCGGCAAGTTTGATAAATTGAGCGACGTGGCATCATTCATGACAGCACAGCGCGACCTTGCGCCACAGGCCACATTGATTTATCCTGCCAATGGTGCCGAGATTGACGATAATTTCAAGTTTGTGATTGCCGATGTGGATGCCGACACCTACAAACTCCAGGTGGCACGCGATGCGGCGTTCACCGATGTTGTGCAAACCGGCAACTATCTCCAGAGCGAGAATGGCAACCTCACATTGCAATGTGTGATTGCGCTGCTGGGCACTGGCACCTACTACTGGCGCGTGACCACAACAGCTGAAGGCTGCGACCCCAACGTGAGCGAGACCCGCGCGTTCACCATCACCAGCATCACCACAGGCGCCACCGAGCCCGGATATGTGCGCAAGATTGACGTCGACAACGACACCTACGCTCCCATTGATGGTGTGTCAATCAATAACAACTGGATTCGCTCGGTCAAGAACAACTATAACAATTTCGAGCAAGAGAGTTATGGCACATTCAACCGTTCGTTTGCGGTACTTGGCGACAACATTTACCTCACTGGGCGCAGCAAGAATGCGTCTAATGCCGACTGCTACTTGCGAGTCTATAATGCCAGGACTGGCGAGTGGCTGCGCGACCTTGAGTTGCCTGAACAGGTTCAAGGCGACTACTTCCCCTGCAACAATGTGCTTGTTGACGATGCGGGCAACCTGCTCATCAGCAATATGTTGCTCAAAATTAACAACACTCCACTCGTGATTTATAGCGTGGATCCAAGCAATGGTGATGTGGCACTTCGCGCTACTCTCTCTACCAATGAATCGGCAGGTCGAATCGACCACATCGACGTTATCGGCGATGTGACGAGTGGCAATTTCGAAGTGTTTGCCGCTCTTTCTCGCAGCAACGAGATTATCAGATGGACGATGACCAATGGCTCTCTCACCGATACCAAGGTCGTTGCCGTGAGCCAGATGTATCCTTCGAGTGCGGCCAACTTCGGTACCTCGCCACGAATCAAGGCCCTTGACAGCGATCGAGTGATAGTGCATGGTTCGGGCATTGAGCCCACTGTCTACAGCATGACCAATGGTGCCATTCTCGACAGCTTCGCCAGCAATCAGGCACTCATGAGCGAGAGCGCAGGCAACGACGGCATCGAGACCTTTGTGCTTGGAGAACGACATTTCTTGTTCTACTCCAACAATGACTATCAGACTACTACAGGCCACAATTTCAAGCTTGCGGTAAATGCCGATGGAGATGACTTTGCTGGTTTCAGTCCACTATGGACACTGCCCAAGAGCGGCATGGGGGTTGTGAACAGTACCACTATGAGCACTCCGTGCCTTGCGGTGCCAGGCGACAAGAGCAATGAGGTGTTCATTTACATGTACGTTCCCGGCAACGGTCTTGCAAAATATACCGTGACAGTTGCTGTGGCTGTGCATGGCGATGTGAACGGTGACGGGGAAGTGACTGCAGCCGACGTGACAGCACTCTATAGCTACCTGCTCAACAACGACACCACAGGCCTTGTCAATGGTGACCAAACCGGCGACGGCATCATCACCAGTGCCGATGTCACAGCTGTCTATAACATACTGTTGGGAAACTAAATTTAATTAATTCGAAATGCTGAATTTACAACGAATATAATCCCGAAATCCATGAATCACACTAAAGGCGCCTTAGGGCGCTTTTTTATTATTATCTCATTGATTGGTTAACAATGGTAAAAAATAGTAGTTAATGCTAAAAAATCAAAAAAATGTCAATTTTCCTATTTTTTATTAATGTGTTTTCAAAATAATTAATTAAGTTTGTAAATTGAAACAACCTCGTTGTAAAATGTGTTAAAATTGCATCATAATGTAATGCTGATTGTCAGTTACAAAGCCATAAGAGGACATCTAATACACTAAAATATAAACAAACATTAAGTAATTATGAGAAAACAGCTACTACTACTGCTATTTTCGGTCATCGCAGTGACGGGCTATGCTCGCATCGTGACGGGAGTAGTGACCCAGAAGAGCGACGGCGAGACCATTATTGGTGCGTCGGTGCAGGTCAAGGGCACTAACCGAGGCACGGCCACCGACCTTGACGGAAAATACTCTATTGATGTCAGGGATGGTGAAGTCCTTGAGATCTCTTATGTGGGTGCTAATCCAACGACAGTCACGATTGTGAGCGGCCAGAGCGTCTACAACGTTGTGCTCGAGGATGACGCCCAAATGCTACAAGAAGTTGTGGTGACTGCCTATGGCCAAACTCAGGAGAAGAAGAAACTGAACTTCGCCGTCCAGTCATTGAGTAGCGACCAGGTTACTGCTGGTGGCTCGGCCAACTTCGCCAACTCCCTTCAGGGAAAGGTTGCCGGCTTGCAGGTGGCCACTGGCGGTGGCTCGCCCAACTCGTCAACCCAGGTCATCATTCGCGCCATCAGTTCCATTCACAATGGGCAGAACAACGAGCCACTGATGGTTGTCGACGGAGTGGCAATTCGAGGTAGAGGGTCGACTCTCGCCGACATCAACCCCGACGACATTGAGACCATGACAGTGCTCAAGGGTGCCGCAGCAAGCGCGCTCTATGGCCAGGAAGGTGCCAACGGCGTGATCCTTATCACCACCAAGAGCGGCAGCCGCGATGGCTCTATCAAGGTTGACGCCAGCGCCACAGTCGAGATAAGCAACTGCACGCGAGTGCCCAAGCTGCAGAGCATGTTTGCCCCTGGTTCTAAAGGCTTTTACGTGGAGAACAGCGGTGGTGGCGGCTGGGGACCTTACATCCAGCCCGATCAGACCATCTATGACAACCTGGGCGACTTCCTGGGCACTGGACTGATGCAGAAGTACAGCGTGTCGGCATCGGGCGGCACCGAGAAGTTCAACTCCTATGCCTCGGTAGCCTACATGCTCAACGAGGGCGTTGTTCCCAAGGACTATAAGAATCAAATCACAGCGTTCTTGAAAGGGCAGTATAAGCCATCGGAGCAAGTCACAATCCAGTTGTCGCTGAATTTCGTGAACACCAAGTCGCGTGGCTTCGGTAACTCGATGTCGACAATATATAATTGGGGTCGAAACTTTGATATGGCCGACTACATCACTCCTAATGGCACCGTCAACTGGGCGAGCCGCTACGACCACTGGGAACTGCTGCTCGACACACAGCGCATAGGCGCCACAGTCTCGCCCTACTACGGCCGCTATCTCGACAAGAGCGAGACCGAGAGCAACCGCTTCATGCTCAACGGCCAGATTGCCTACGAGCCCATCAAGGGCCTCGTGTTCACCGGCAAGGTGGGTTATGACAAGGGCTACTCGATGTATGACTCCTACACGGTGCCGCGCCTATATGAGAGCGACTTCGACGACTACTCCAATCAGGAGGTTCAAGACCGCATGAACGAGAACAAGGACCGCCTGGGATCTTATTCATTCCAGCCATCTCGCGGCCAACAGCTCACTCTTCAATTCTTTGCCAACTATACTCACACGTTTGCCGAGGATTTCAACTTCAATATCTTCTACGGCATGGAGTATCGCAAGAGCACAAGTGTTGATGCCAACATGGGAGCCTATGAGTTCAAGCTCCAGGATTCTCATGGCGATGGCTTCTACAGCTGGCAGAACCTCAACGATGAGACTTACCGCACTCACGGAATCACCCTGTATCACTCATCATGGAACAAATATGGTTACTTTGGTGAGGTGCGATTTGACTATAAGGGCATTGCCCAGATTTCGGGAACCTGGCGTCACGATGGTTCTTCTCGATTCAAGCAGAACTACAAGACCAGCTACTTCTATCCATCAGTTACCGCCGGTGTAATCTTCAGCGAGCTCTTCCACTTGACCAACAACTGGTTCAGCTATGGTAAGCTGCGTGGAAACTGGGCAAAGGTTGGCAAGGACTGTCCTGCCTATGCGTTTACCGATACCTTCAAGCAGTGGACCACCTTCCCCGACCCTGGCTATGGTATAGACCCAACCACTTCGCGCGCAATCGCGCTTGAGCCCGAGATGACAAGCTCATGGGAGATTGGTGCCGACCTGCGATTCTTCAACAGTCGCACACGACTCGATATTGCTTATTACTCGACCACTGTCGACAACCAAATCGTGAGTGTGCGTGTGTCACCATCATCGGGAACAATCTTGCAGACCCGCAACGAGGGTTCGGTTCAGAACCGAGGTCTTGAGTTGACCCTGGCGCAAGACATCATCCGCAGCCACGACTTTGACTGGACAGCTACTCTCAACTACTCGTTCAACCGTGGCAAGGTTACCCACCTGCCCGAGGACGTGGTTGAGATTCAAGGCACACAGTATGGCGACATCTTCCCTGTGGCCCATCTTAATGGCTCATCGACAGGTCTTTCGGGTAAGGACTACATGCGTGACCCCGACGGCAACGTGATTTGCAACGCCGATGGTTATCCACTCATCGACCCCGCTAAGGGAATCTACATCGGTAACCGTGAGCCCGATTTCCTGATGGGTATTGGCTCCAACTTCCGCTGGAAGAATCTCTCGGCATCGTTCCTCTTTGACTGCCGCAAGGGTGGTGATGTTGCCAACGTCACAGGCCGCAGCCTTATCACCAACGGCATGAACCACCTCTACGACAAGTACCGCAACCGCGAGATAATCTTCAAAGGCGTGGTGGCCAACGGCGACGGCACCTACTCGCCCAACACCACCCCGGTGATTCTCGACTCCCACTTCATCAACACCTATTTCACATCGGTGTCATCTAATTTCATTGAGGACGGATCCTACATCCGCCTGAGCTATGTGACCCTGGGCTACGACTTCACGAGCCTGCTCAAGCCTGGATGCCCCATCAAGCACCTGAGCCTCAACTGCACCGGTCGCAACCTGTTCCTGCTCACCAAGTACACAGGCAACGACCCAGCTATCCTGGCAGCAGTGAGTGGTGGTACTGGTGGCATGGGTATCGACAACTACAACGTGCCCGCTACTCGTAGCTTTAACTTCACATTGAAGGCATCATTCTAATCACACTTGTAAAACATGGATATTATGAACAAAGTAAAGATATTTGCCCTGTTGCTTCTCACCAGCATTATTGGTGTGAGTTGCGAAGATATTCTTGACGACAATGTGAACCCCGACAAGGCTCACTCGATAAATGTTCAGGTAGCACTGCCAGTAGTGGTTTTCTATGCCCAGCAAATCAACTATGACCATGCCGAGTATTACAACTACTTCTCGCAGTTCCTCACCACCGGCGGCAAGAGCTCGGTGGGTGCCTATTCCTACAAGTGCGAATGGGAGATGCTTACTATGAACCGTCACCCACAGTGGCGTCGCCACTTCTACGACATTGGCGTCAATGCCAAGAACTTGATACAATATTCTCAAGACATAGGCTCGCCAAACTATGAGCTCATTGCACGCACCATCAGGCTCATGTCAACACAGTTGACCACCGATGCCTTTGGCGACATGCCGCGCTCGCAGGCCTACCTGAGCAACGCACCCACCTACGACACTCAGGCAAGCATCTATGAGTGGATGTTCCAGGAGGCCGACGAGTTGATTTCTCTCTATGAGAATCCCGACTATGCACAAAATGAGCACAATCTGGAGATTGATGCAGCTCAAGACCGTGTGTATGCTGGCGACCTCGAGAAGTGGAAAGGTCTCGTCTATGCTATCAAGGCACGCTTGTTGCTGCGCAACATCCCAAATGTTGACCGCAGCCCTGCCATGTGCCAGAAGATTATCGCTGCTGCCGATGCTGCCATCAACCAGTGGCGCAAGGGCGACCTCCTGTACGGCAGCTGGTTTGGCAATGAGCCTCGCTATAACTTCCAGGAAGGCACCGGTACCGAGAACTGCGTTTGGAGTCTCTCAAAGCCTGTAATCAACAGTTGGGAGTCGCGCTCTAACTTGCTCGATGCGGCCATTCCAAGCAAGTACTTCATGGTAGATGTGCTTGGCATTAGCGCTCCCGACAATGAGCGTTACTGCGGAACTTACAATGGTGGTACCGCATCGAGCTTCCAAGGCTATGCCAACGACCCCCGCTGCGTGCTGCTGATGATTCCACGCACAGGACCTCAATCGCTTAGCAACACCACAGCACAGGTCATCAAGATGCGTTGGCTGGAGAACAACATTGGCATGAGCACCAGCTATAAGATTGCCAACTATCCCAACCTGTATATGGGAGCTTATTGCGGCGACCGTGCTGCCTACAACCCCATCTTCACGATGGAAGAGCTCTACTTCATCAAGGCCGAAGCAACCTACTGGCTGGGCAACAAAGCCGAGGCTTGCGCCCTTGCCAAGGAGGCTACTGAGCACAACATTGAGCGACATCTGGAGTTCTTCCTCAATAAGTATCCTAATCCCAACTATAACGAGAGCACCGATAACAAGTATCCCGGCCAATGCACCGTCAGTGGCACGCCAGGCTACACTCAGGCTCAGTATTGGGAGGGTCAAATGAACTCCTTCCTCAACAACGAGGACTACTACACCTATACTTACAAGCCCGATGGCTCTATCAACAAAGCCACACTGCGCGTTCCCAAGGTGACAGACCGAGGCAACAAGCACTGGTTCTTCAACCCCTCGGAGTACACTCTCAGCGACCTGATGATTCAAAAGTATATCGCGATGGTTTACCAACCCGAGATGTGGACCGATATGCGCCGCTACCACTACAGCAACAAGCGCAACAACTACGGTATTGGCGATGCTAACGAGATTATTTATCCCAACCTGCGTCGTCCCTACAACCTCTATGCCGCTTATTGGGTAGATGGCTTGACCGAGGCCCAGAAGGAGAACACTTGGATTCAGCGCCTCAACTACGACCCCGAGACCGAGGAGAAATACAACCGCTCGGAGTTGCAGCGCCTGGGTGCCTACAAGAACTACAAGTGGTTGCAAGAACCCATGATTTGGGCTCATGACTATGGCGTAGTGACTTCGCTCACTGGCAATTAAGAGAAACTGACAGAGAGATGTAATGAATTATAATTGCACACGTTTTTAATTTTCAAAGACTATGAAGATATTTAATATATTAACATCCTTAGCACTCGTGGCAGCTATGATGACGGCATGTGAAGTGCATGACCCATTTGCTGATAACATGGAGATTGGCCAGGTGGTGCCTACTGTGACATGGGAGCTCAGCGATGTGGCCAAGGCAGGTGGATATGTCAACTTCAAAGCAAAGTACTACACCAGCGACGACCACACTATCGACCACAGCGAGGTGTGGGCCTTGGTAACCCGCACCACCGAGGCCTCGGCAACCTGTCGCTTGACCACTTCATTGTCCTATACTAAAACAGTGAGTGGTACCGATACCGTTCGCAACTTTGTAAAATATGCGAGCTATCCTCACAACAAGGCCGAGTGGGATGGGCACGAGTATGTGCTTGTTGATTCTTTCCCAGTGTCGGCAACACTTGCTCCAGTCAATTGGGTAGAGCCCAAGGAGTTTGATGAGGAGCGCTTCGACATGTATTATCCCGCAAACTTCAAGCAAGAGTTTATCGACCATGTGGTGACCTATCTCACACGCGACAGCGTTTACTACAACGACTTGCGCAACATCTACATCAACTACGACTTCACTGCCGAGCAGTTTGAGCAGCTCAATGCCAAGTATGGATTCTCAATCCCCACCGAGACCGAGAGTGGCAATAAGAGCGACCTGTGGTTTGTGAATGCCGATGTTGTAGATCATTATTACTATATTACTGTTGATGATGCCGGAGTAAAGGTTGAGCATGAGATAGATACTCCCGACCAGGCTCCTCCTGGTGTCAATGTGTATGAAGTCTACCAGTCATCTGATTGGGTTTACAGTCGTTATAGCGACGACACCGGTGGACGCATCACTTCGGTTCGCAAGGAGTATATGCCTTATTGGAAAGATCTCATCAGCCAAATTCCTTTTAAGGACTGGATTTTAAATCAAAGCAATAACCAGTACAGTATAGTATTTACTCGCAACTACATCCTTTATCCTGTTTTCCAGGTCTTTGACGAGACGGGCAAGATGGGTAAGGACACCGAGACCAAACAAATTCGTCTAAACTAAAACAGCACTAAAGTTATGAAAATATTAAATAAAATAGCATTAATGACATTGATGGTGCTGTCATTGGCATCCTGCGTCGAGAAGGAGCCTGTTTACGGCAACTTTGGCGGCAAAGATGTGGACTTCACCTACAACGTTGATGGTGATGAATATACTCTCGACTTCTATGTGGTGTCGACAATAAAATTCAACAACATCAGTGAGAAAAGTGGCAACGTGACCTGGGACTTTGGCGATGGCTCAACGTCGAGTGACCAGAACCCAACTCACAAGTATGCTAAAGCTGGCATCTACAATGTGACCTTGACTGTTGACGGAGCGGGAAAGCAGACCTATCCACTGCTTATCTACGACATTGCGCCAGTGCTGAGCGTGAAAGAGCAGAGTGCAGAAACCGTTGTTATCAACGATGTGACGGTGCTGCTCGATATTGCTCTGCCTAACCCTGAGGATCTGGAGTGCAAATACATTTGGAAGTTCCCTGAGGGCACTTCGCTCGAAGATGGCACTCCCATTACCGATTTTACCGGCTATAGCCACAGTGATGGCACAGTCGACAATCCTGGCAAGCTCCGTTTCAAGAACATTGGTTCTCAGAAGATTGAGCTGCAAACTTGGTTTGATATCAATGGCGAGAACCGTCGTCTCGAGGACAGCTACGTCAATGTGCAGGTGGGCTCGTCGATTCCTTGCCCCACTCTTTACTATGCTGTGAAAGGTGGCAACATCAAGGCCTACAAGCTTGTTGATATGAGCCAGCTTCCTGCAGGAACAAAGAATATGCCATTTGATATGGGTGTAAGCTCAGGCAACATGCCCACCACCCTTGTGTTTGCAACAGTTGAGAACAAGGACTATGTTTACATCCTCGACTGCGGTAAGCAGTACTACTATGTCAACGATGAGAACGGCGTGCTGGGCGATGGCAAGATTAGCGTTATGACTGCCGATGGCACCGATGTGAGCACTATGGTTTCCAACGTGGGCGGTCAGGCATTTAATGACCCATTCCAGGGATTCAGCGACGGCACCTACCTCTATTACACCGATCGCAACACTGGCATTCGTCGATTGCCACTCACCACGCGTGGCGAGCGTGAGTCCACAGTGTTCTCAAGCACTGCAGGCTACTTCTGTGTGAACAACATGCTCCAGTACTATGGCAACGGCATTGCCTATGGTGCTATCCACACAGGCATCTATCAGGACCGCACTGGTGTGTTCTGGTGGGGCAAGAACTACTCGGGTAACGGTATTTACCGCTTCCGCACAAGCGACATTGGCGAGGCTTCTTCAACGAAGCCTGGTCCCATCCCATTCCCAATCGTGCTGCAAGCCACTCAGCCTCGCGCCTTCACTCTCGATGAAGACTTGGGCAACCTCTATGTGTGGATGTGCAAGGGCGGAACTCCGGGCCCTGGCTTTACATGCTATCCATTGCCCGGTCCCAGCAGTGGCTTAGATTATGACCAGTACACAACCTTCGTGAACATGGAGGCCGATCCCGAGAACACTACTGCCGATGAGGGTGTTTACACCACCCAGTTTGCGATTGATGCAGTTACTCACTACGTCTATTTCGGCTTCCGTGCCGCTACCACCGAGAAGAACTACACCACTGGTTTGAAGTACTTCGATCCAGTGCAGAAGAAAGTGGTGGACTTCAACGGCAACCGAGAGCGCATCTTGGGATTGTGTGTCAATCCACGCAGCACCTATCTGTTCTAAACAAGAGTTGATAATCAAAAAAACAATTTTCTCGTTGCTTCCTGCAGCGGGAAGATTGTTGCGTTTATATGGATTGTTCTTTAGGTTGGTTGCGTTGCAACGCAACATGCGTGACGGTGCAGGTTGTGTTGTGCGAGAATGAGAGTCTTACTATGGATAATGTATGATTTTATTACTTTGCATTGAAAAATTGTGAGAAAAATTTGGTAATTTGTTGGGATTTTGTTTTCTTTGTAGGTTGTAAAGAGAAATCTAAAAAAACATTATTAATATCAAAAAACAATTTACAAGATGAAGAAATCATTACTCTTACTAACTTTAGTCGCAATAGCTTGCTCGAGTGCTTCGGCCGCTGGCTTGCTGTTGAAAAAAGACCCCAACGGCTATGAAAAGGTGAACGGCATAGGCATGCGCAACCTATGGCTTCTCGACCGTTTCCACTATGGCGTCAATGAGTTGCAAAACGATTTTGAATGGTGTAACACCAAGGCGCGCACAGCTGTGATGCAAGATGGTGTGGTTTATGTTGCACGTAGCGAAGCGAAGCAATTTATCGTTCCTGGCGCCAACGGCAACGACACCATTATGGGTGCCGTGATTTATCGCTTTGACGCGATGACTGGCGAGCAGATGGCTCCACTCGATGTGACACTCAATGGCGAGCCTTACGGAAAATTCCTTGGTGTGAACTCAATTGGTAAGGACAACTTTGGCCATGTGTGGGTTGCCCCCTACACCAGCGAGCAAACTGCTGAGGTTCCTCTGTATCAACTGAACACCGAGACTGGCGAATTGACCCTCGTTGCCAATTTTGACAAGGGCGACGTTATTGCCCGTACCGACTATCTCGACCTCGTGGGCGATATCACCCTCGAGCAAGCCGAGTGTAACGTGATGACTCCTGGCTCACAAGTGCCCACCGTTTATGCTTGGCACAACGACCAGGGCGGCTACCCCGACACATGGGAAGGCTTCTTCAGCGGCGACCCCTATATGGACTTCGTTGAAATGTATCCCGAGAGCCAAACTCAATGGGGCTATGCTCCTGCATGCCGCTTTGTACTTGGCGAGGACGAAGACACCCGCTACAGCGGCGAGAACTTCTACATCGACGGCTTCACCACAGTGCCCACTCTTTACTCGAGCGATGGCACCATCGTTGACGGCTTCGGCAGTCTCTCTCAAGAGGAAATGGCAGCCGACAGCCTGTTGATGCCTAAGGTTGGCACCAACGGCATTGGCGAGTTCAAACTCGGTGATCGCAACTTCATTGTTTACTCTATTGGTCAGTATGACGCTCCCAATTCATGCCAGGTCAACATTTGCGAGCTTGGTGAGGGCATGTCGTTCAGCGGTATGCAACGCTATTGGACCTTCCCTGCCGACGGTCAAGGACAAACCAGCGACGGCGGTCTGCGCATCCATCCCGTAGTTACCGACTACACCGAAGAGGGTGGAAAGGACGCTGTCCTCGTGTTTGAGTACAAGTGCTACAACGGTATGGGCGTGTATGTGGTTGGCGAAGGTGTTACCCCCGATGATCCATCACAACTCAGCATTCCTGGCGACGTGAACGGCGACGGCAACGTCACAGCAGCCGACATCACCGCCCTCTATGACTTCATGCTCAATAACGATACTTCACACATCGTCAATGGCGACCAAACTGGCGACGGCATCATCACAGCAGCCGACATCACGGCAGTTTACAGCGTTTTGTTGGGAGGTGAATAACGCGTACTTTTTATTCATAACATAAGGCAGATGAAGGGGTGGAGGATTGGTTATTCTCCCCCCCTTTGTGTAAATAGTTCTGAGTTTTGAGTTTTGAGTTTTGAGTTGCAAAAACTCACAACTGACAACTCACAACTGATAACTGATAATAACATGAAAAAAGTATTACTACTATCAATCGTGGCTGTGATGACTGCTATGAGCAGCTGGGCAGTGACCGACGGCCAGACCTATGCCAAAGTGAACGGCATAGGGGTGAAGAACCTGTGGATGTTTGACCGAGTGCATGCCGGCAATGCTTATGTCTCGTCATCCATCTGCCATACCAACGCCCGCACTGCCACGATGACTGGCGGCGTGGTCTATGTGTCGCGCAGTCAGGAAAAGCAGGTGATAATCCAAAATCCTGAAACAGGCAAGAACGACACCATTCTCCAGGGTGTCATTCACTGCTTTGACGCCCTCACCGGCGAGCCAACCAAAGATTTGGAGCTCACATTGAATGGCAATCCTTACGGTGTGTTCCTGGGCAATACCTGCATTGGCTGCGACAGCTTTGGGCACATCTGGGTGGCACCCATGACCAGCGCTGCGGCAACCGAGATTCCCATCTATCAAGTGGATACCGAGAGTGCCGAAATGACTCTGGTGACTAATATGAGTAAAGGCGAAGTGCCTTATCGTACCGATTACCTTGACCTCATTGGCGACCTTACACTTGAGCAGGCCGAGTGCAACATCATGGCAGTAGGTCACGACAGCAATAATCCTGGCAAGCCCACCGTGTATCGCTGGCACAACGAGCAAGGTGGAGATATCGATACCTGGGAGGGCGGCTTCAGTGGCGACCCCTATATGGACTTCACCAATTTCTACCCCGAAAACAGGGTTGGATTTGCTATGGCACCAGTGGTGAAAATGCTGCTTGGAAATGATGAGGACACACGCTACAGTGGGGAGTACTTCTACATTGATGGCTCGGATGAGGGGCCTGTGCTCTATTCGGTCGACGGCGATGTGATTGATAGCTTTGAGAATGTCCCCGTAGAGTTGAGGCAGAAAAGCTATACCGCCAACGGCATGAACGAGTTCACACTCGATGACCGCCATTTCTTCACCTATGTAAGAAGCGACATGAACGGCAACGGCAATGGTTGCCAGATTAACGTGTGCGAGCTGGGCGAGGGCGATATGCTCGAAACAATGGAGAAATACTGGCAGTTGCCTGCCGACAGCGTGGGCAAGTTCAACGATAGCGGATTGCGAGTACACTGCATCGCAATCGAAAAAGGCTATGACGACCAGGGCAACGAGGAAATCACCCTGCTCACCTTCAAGGCCTACAACGGTTTGGGAGTTTACAAGATTGGTGCAGGCGTTGAACCCGATGGTCCTGTGGCTGTTCCTGGCGACGTGAACGGCGATGGAGTGGTTACTGCAGCCGACATCACCGCACTCTATGATTTCATGCTCAACAATGATGAATCGCACATCGTCAATGGCGACCAAACTGGAGATGGCATCATTACTGCCGCCGACATCACTGCTGTTTATAGCGTTATGCTAGGAAGCTGAGATTTTTAGGTTAGAGGGAGAGTTGAGAGTGTAGAGAATGGCTGCGCCTTTACCAGCCAATGCATAATTCATAATTATATATAAACGTGAGGGTGAGTTATATTTGTTTCCTCACCCTCATTTTTTAGCAAGTAGAGATAATATGAAGAAATTCTTTTTATTTACGGCATTCTCGTTCTTGACGATTTGCTCCTGGTCGAGCGACACTTGGACGTTGCGTGGGGTGGAATATCAGGTCGACACTTTGTTCCACAATCAGGTGGGACCAGGCACCACACAGACCTCGCTATGGTTCCATAACGAGACTGGCAAGCTCAGAGTGTTCTACTGCACCATCGACATGACCAACCCATGGATATCGCTGTCGGGTGTGTGTGCCACCGACAAGCTTGCCGGCAACGAGAAAGTGTCGGCGATGGCCGAGCGCAAGAGTGAGCCAGGAAAGCGATATTTTGCAGGTATCAACGCCGACTTCTTCTACACCAGCGGCACCACAGGCCGTGGCGTGTCGATAGTGGGCACGCCAGTGGGGGCTACGGTGGTCGACGGCGAGATTTACCGCACCCGCAACAACGCTGCACTCTACAAGAATTTCATCGTCGATGAGGATGAAATGGTCTATGTCAATCCATTTGTCTTTGGTGGCACACTCACAACCCCCACGGGTGCAACTGCGGCACTTGGCGGTGTGAACACCCTTTCGAGCGAGTGCAACAACAAGATAGTAATTTATACCGACCGCTATTACGGCAGCACCGACCAGACCAACAGCGGCACCGAGCTTGTGGCGCGCCTTGCCCAGGGCGAGAAATTTGAGAGCGCACGCCCTTACAAGATGGTGGTTGAGAGCGACACCTGCACCGCCGGCGACATGACGATTCCTGCAGGCAAGTTTGTGATACGCGGCCGTGGCTCGGCAGCTACCGTGGTCAACAGTTTGCAAGTTGGCGACACCATCACCATTTCTCCCACTTGGAAATTTGGCGACCTCAGTGTTGTTCCTGACCAGGTGATTTCGGGCAATCCCAAGATTTTGGGTGATGGCGTGGTGCTCGACACCGAGGGTGAGCGTGGCGATGCCAGTCAGTTGCATCCTCGCTCGGCGGTGGGTTACAGTGATGGTGGCAACAAGGTCTATTTCCTTGTCGTTGACGGCAGGTCGCTCATCAGCGATGGAGTCAGGACCACCGTGCTTGCCGACATCATGCGCTATGCTGGTGCCACCGATGCCATGAATGTGGACGGCGGTGGGTCTTCTACACTCTACACGAGTTCCTTGGGTGTTCGCAACAAGCCCAGTGACGGCACCGAGCGCGCCGATGGCAACGGACTCTTTGTGGTGAGCAGCGCCCCCGACGATGACGTGATTGCCCAGCTGCGCTTTGTCGATTTCAGCCTGAAGGTGCCCAAGTTTGGCATTTACACCCCTCGTTTCTACGGCTACAACCAGTATGGCATGCTCATCGACACCGATGTTCAGGGAGTGCAGTTGTCTTGTGATGAGTCGTTGGGAACTATACGCGACGGCAAGACCATCTTTGCCACAGGCAGCGGCACAGCCATGCTCACCGGCACATTGGGCGACGTGAGCGTGAGCGCACCATTGACCATCATTGGCAGTGGCGATGACATTGAGTTGAAGAACGACTCCATAATCACCGATACCTATCGCACCTACCGTGTTGACCTTCAGAGTCGGGTAGGGGAGAACATGATGCCGCTTGATGCCGAGGCCCTCACCTGGTGCAGCAGCGACGAGAGCATTGTCACAATCGATGCCAACACAGGCGTGCTGCAAGGTGTGCGCGACGGCGAGGCGATGGTCACAGGCTCCATCGAGGAGCAGTCGGTGACGATGAAAGTTGTAGTTCAAAAGCCAGTCCAGCGCGTCTATCCCATTGATCCCGAAATGGACACTAACACCTGGTCTTTTAACTTGAGCGGTGGCAAGAACCTTGTTACCGAGCCTTTGGAGAATGGCTTGAAAGTGGGTTTTACTGGCTCAAGCGGGCGCACCTGTTACTTGCGCATGAACAAAGATATAGTGCTGTGGAGCCTCCCCGACACGTTGCGCGTGCGCATCAATCCCGGCGAGGTGCCGGTCACGGGTGTTACCTTCGCACTGCGTCCCAACGGTGGTAAAATCAGCTATCAAGCCGTCACTCCCGAGTTGGTGCCAGCCAATGTGGAGACCACCATCGACTTGCCCATCGACCAGTGGATAGATGCCGCCGACATGAGCAATTATCCCATCCAGATGACTTATGTGCAGATTTCTATGGGCAAGCCAAGCAGTGGGCAGCAATACACGATGCTCATTCCAGGTCTTGAGGCAGTTTACCGCAATGCGCCACTTCAGCAGGTTATTCCCGGTGACGTGAACGGCGACGGCATCATCACTGCCGCCGATGTGACAGCTCTCTACGACTTCATGCTCAACAACGTCACAACCCATCTCGTCAATGGTGACCAAAACGGCGACGGCAACATCACAGCCGCCGACATTACCACTGTATATGACATTCTTTTAGGTGTGTGATAATGAATGATCAGCAATGCCTGAATTGTCGAAAATGAGACTGTTGGGATCAGGTCTCCAATTGTTTCTTATGGAAGAAGTCGTTAAAAAAAGTTTTTCTTAATATTATATTTATGATTTTAGTTAAATTTGTAGGCTTATTCTTATAAAACAAATATTAACGAAATAATATTCATTATAATAACTTACGACAATGAGAAGACTATTTCTATTACTTGCACTGATGTTGTCGCTGTCGATGGTCGCCAACGACAAACTTAGTGCACCTACTCAGCTGTTCTTGCAAAGCCATGCCAAGGGCATGTCACAGCAAGCCAGCAAGAAACTATTCAGCACGACCAAGGCAGTGAACGGCGTGGAGACTATGGATTGCTTCATCCTGCTCAATGGCAAGTCGACTCAGCAGCTCAAGACCTTGGGCGTGACCATCACAGGCGAGTTTGACGACATGGTTACAGCCCTCGTGCCCATCGACAAGGTGGAGCAAGTTGCCCGCCTCGACATCGTGAAGCAGATTGCCATCGCCCCTATAGCACAAGCCTACACCGACCAGGCCAAGAACGTTACAAAAGCCTATCAGGCATGGAACGGCACGAGCAACGGACTGCCACAGAACTATCGTGGCACAGGCGTGGTGATTGGCGTCATTGACACTGGCATGGACTTCAACCACCGCTTCTTTTACGACTCTTCGGGCAACACACGTGTAAAAGCTGTGTATCTGCCCAATGCCACGAGTGCCAACGG
>CAMVKS010000055.1 GCA_947167995.1 uncultured Prevotellaceae bacterium | reverse complement strand
TGCCGCCTTTGTCCCTGCCTTCAAGGCACTGGGCGAGCAGTACAAGAGCAAGCGCCTGAACGAATGTCCGTTCTATATGTTTGCCGAGGTGTGTGCCCGCTTTAGCGACGTCACCTACCGTGGCCAGCCATCACTCTCACCCTATTTCTACACTTGGCAGAGCGACCAGTCGCTGCTTAATCAATGGAGCAGCGATCCAAATTATTGGGATGGCGTTGCAGTGTTTGAAAGCACCGATCCAGCGACTCTCGACAACCAGAAGCTGTGTCTCGCCGAGCACAATGCCAACCTGAGCGAGAGTGCTCAGCCACACAGCAACAACGCACTGCTCGACGGCAACAACTATCACACCCCCGACTACAGTCAGGCAAGCGGACTAAACGTCATCGACTTCACCGTACACTGGAATTTCCAGAATGCGGGCCGCGTGTGGGGTGTGCTCGACAAGGACAACCTATATAACGACGCTACTTTCAATGTCAACTATGTCGAAAGCCACGACTACGGCCCCGACAGTTTCAACCGCTTCAACGGCGGTACCGACCAATGGGCCGAGAACCTCTCGCTCATGTTCACCATGCGAGGCATTCCATGCCTGTTCCAGGGTGGAGAAATTGAGTTCCGCAAGGGCGTTCGCATTGATGAAGGCACCAACATCTCCCTCAAGAACAGTGGCAGAGCCTATTATGGCGGTTATCTCAAAGGCGATGTCGAGACTACCGACTTTGGCGAGTACAGCAGTGCCACCGGCAATGTGGCAGCAACGCTCAGCCATCCATTAGTGAAGCACATTCAACGACTCAACAAGATACGTGCTGCAGTGCCTGCACTGCGCAAGGGACAATACAGCAAGAGTGGTTGCTCGTCAAGTGGCGGCTATGCATTCAAGCGCCGCTACACAAGTGGCGACATCGACAGCTATGCCCTTATAGCACTCAATGCCGGCGCCACCTTCAGCAATGTGCTCAACGGAACCTATACCGACGTCATTACTGGCAACACCATCACCGTGTCAAACGGCACCCTCACCACCCCATCGTTCAGCGGCAAGGGCAACATGCGCATCTATGTGCTCAACGGCCCTGGCAAGATAGGTGACGACGGTCCATTCCTGTTTACCACCACCAAGGTCACCCCCACCCTGCTCAGCTATGATGGCTCCGAGGAGGAAGGCGACCCAAACACTGTTTATGTGAGCGGTGGCAGCAGCAGTGGTGGCAGCGTCGACATAGACAATCTTGAAGTTTACACTCCCACCATCAACGATGATGAGTTGAGCATTTTCTACGAGACCTCGGCAAGTAACACATTCATCACACTGTGGGTATGGAACAGCAGTACCAATTTCACTGGCGGCAGCTGGCCTGGCCAGAACGCCAAGTTGATGGGCAAGACCGAAGATGGCACACGTCTTATCTTCAAGTGGACCTACGATGGTGGATTCCCTGCTGCCAACAATATGCCAACAGGACTCATCTTCAGTCAGAGCGGCAACAACCAGACTGCCGACCTCAACTATGTGAACCACGGCTATTATATAGATGGAGTCTATGACCACACTGTCACCGAGCATGAGGCAACCGACCCAAGCGTGGCAACATTGAGTGTTGACAAGGAAAGTGGCGAATACCTCGATCAAGTGACAGTAACAGTCACCTCCTCGTTCAACAACGCCACTATCGTCTATACCATCGATGGTACAACGCCCTCGGCTTCGAGCCCACGAGCCACGGGCAGTGTCACTCTCACCTTCAACTCCACAACCACGTTGCGTGCAGGTGTGCTGCACAACGGCGAGGTGAAGAACACCATCACCCGAACCTACAAAATCCGCTCAAGCCAAGCACAAAAACTGCATGCTTTCTTTATTGCTCCGGAAAGTTGGACCAACACCATCTACTGCTGGGCATGGGACTCGCAGTTAGGCAACATGAACTTCACTGGCGGCACTTGGCCTGGAGTGGCTTGCAACCTCGTGGGAAGCAAGCTCTTTAACGGTCTCGACATCTGGGAATGGGATGGTGGAACAGTGGGCGATGACATCCCCACAGGCATCATCTTCAGCAATCATGGCAGTCCACAGACAGCCGACTTCGCCTTTGTCAACGGTGCCTTCTACAACGACAGTGGCATCGTTACATTCCCCGCTGGTGATGTGAACCTCGACGGAGTAATCACGGCATCAGACATCACCGAGATTTACAACGTGCTGTTAGGCAACAACAACACCTATGGTTTCAGTGCCGATGTCACTGGCGATGGGGTTGTCACTGCAGCCGACATCACAGCTGTTTATAACATTATTTTAGGAAATTAGCAAAAAAGTGTGTGAAAAGTTTAGCTTTTTGCACACTTTTTACTATATTTGCAAGTCACGTCATAATTAATAGTATTATTAACCGTAAAATTTGTATTTGCTAAATGAAGAAAATCACTACTTTTCTCCTTACTCTCGCCTGCTTAGCAATAACTGCTAATGCTACTGTAACGATTAATGTGCGCACCAGCACTGGCGACGCTCCCTATCTCTATGCGTGGGATGGAGCCGGCACAGCGCTCAATGGCGCATGGCCCGGAACTTTGATGGATGAGGCACAAACCTATACCACAACCATAGACGGCAAGGTTTGGTTCACTCAAAGTTTTGAAGAAGATGCCATCAACATTATCTTCAACGATGGTAACGATCCCATCACTCAAACCGTGGATATCAAAGGTGTCACTGGCACAGCATTCTTCATCTTCGATTTTGAAGAAGGAGGCTATGAGGATGTTACCAGCACCTATATCACCGACACAGGTTTTGATGTAAACACACTGCCCAGCACCGTTGTTTTTGTTGAGGGCAAAGAGTTTGCTTACTTTATCGCTCCTGCAAGCTGGACCAAGTGCAATGTGTGGGCTTGGAACGGCATTACTGGCACCAACTTCACTCAGAGTGGCGTTTGGCCTGGTGACCCAATCACCTTGATTGGCAACACCACCGATGGCAATCCCGTTTACCAGTGGATAGGTCCCGACATCGTGGAAGGCGACAGCCCAACAGGCATCATCTTCAACAATGGTACTACTCAGACATCCGACCTCGAATATGTGGCTGGTGGTGTTTACAACCTTGCCGGCAAGCTGCTCTACACCGTGACTGGTGGTGGTGGCGACGAGCCAGTTCCTGGCGATGTGAACGGTGATGGCGTAGTAACAGCCGCCGACATCACAGCACTTTACGACGTTATGCTCACCGGCGACTTCACCCACGTTGTATATGGCGATCAAACCGGCGATGGTCTAATAACAGCTGCCGATATCACAGCAGTCTATGGTGTCCTTTTAGGAGGCAGATGACGCCAAAACTCTCTAAATGTTGATATTTAATTAAACTTTAATTATTCAACTACCCACAAAAATGAGCCCGGTATCGCACCAGGCTCATTTTTTTCAACATCATGCCCCTGAAACATTTAAAGGTCAAAGTAGGGAAGAAACGTTTGATAACAAGCATTTCATTTTAGAAAAATGAGTAAAAACTAAAACTTTATTAAATCAACCACATTTTTTGCATATTTTTTATTACAAATCATAGGAAATTCAGATTTTTTTCTTACATTTGCAAAGATTTTCAAAACCAAATACTCAACATGGGTAGTTTTTTTAAATGATTTACATAGCAATAATATTATTAATTTATTATAAATAAGCAGATTATGGCTACACCAAAATTAGATGACCTCGATTATCAAATCTTGAACATGCTTTCAAGTGATGCACGTAAACCTTACCTTGAAATAGCCCGCGAATGCAATGTGTCGGGAGCTGCCATTCACCAACGCATTCAAAAACTCAACTCTATGGGAGTCATCAAAGGGTCTATTTCCCTCATCAATCCTGTGACAGTGGGATTTGAAACCTGCGCTTATGTAGGAATATTCCTCAACGATTCTTCAAAATTCGAGAGTGTGGTGCAACATTTAAAAGAACTTCCCGAAGTTGTGGAATGTTACTTCACAACAGGAAAATATGACATGTTTGTGAAATTATATGCACACAACAATGACCACTTGTTGAAACTCATTCATGACAAATTCCTGCAATTAGGCCTTGGAAGAACCGAGACTCTTATCACCTTCAAAGAAGTCTTCAAGCGTCAAATACCAATCAGAAAGCCTGAAAAAAAGAAATAACACTCTACATGACAAGTTTCAATGCTATTCTCGATCGCGCCATACACATGGCGAAACTTGCTGGCGACACACAACTAAAGCTTTTCAGGTCGAAAGAACTGGAAATAGCAACAAAGCAAAACGACTTTGACGTTGTCACTGCAGCCGACAAAGAAAGCGAGAAAATAATAGTCACCAACATTAAAAAGTATTATCCCGACCACTCGGTACTCACCGAGGAATCGGGATTTTCTTTGCACGGAAACGGTGATTGGGTTTGGGTGATTGACCCTCTTGACGGCACTACCAACTACAGCTGTGGACTGCCATGGTTCAACGTGTCGATTGGCATCAAGCATCAAGGAGAAACCGTTGCCGGTGTAGTCTATGCCCCACGATTAGGAGAGCTTTTCACTGCAACTCGTGGAGGAGGAGCAGCCCTTAACGGCCATCCCATCAAGCCAAGCCTCACACCTGTGCTCTCTAAGGCTGTGGTCTCAACAGGATTCCCATACGACAAAGCCACCAACCCCGACAACAACCTCGACAACGTGCAACGCATCATGCCCATCGTGAGAGGTCTCAGAAGAATGGGCTCGGCGGCTCTCGACATCTGCTATGTGGCAGCAGGATTTCTCGATGCCTACTGGGAGATGAACCTCAACGAGTGGGACGTGTGTGCGGCGATGCTCATAGCTCACGAAGCAGGCGCCACGGCCCAACGCTTCAGGCCCGACCGCAACTGGAGCATTCTCGCCGCCAACCGTCACCTCGCGCCACAACTCTTATCAATCATAGGCAACAAAGTGGGGATTTCACAATAGAGAAGTCATGCTACGCATGAGAAATCGTTCAAATTTTTCCAAATCTAACATATTATTAATCTACATGAAACCAATAAATTAAATAATGTTTGATTTGTGATGATTTGTTGGATTTCTGCGCGAAGCGCACTGAATATGATTTTTGTTCACAAACCCTCTTGTTCTTCTATTCCATTTGGTTATAAGGGCCAATCTTATTATTCTCCAAGCAGCACAGAGTAGACTGCCGTGACATCGGCCGAGGTAATGGTGCCGTCATGATTGACATCTCCACTCACAATGCCTGTAGAATCGCTGTTGAGAAGGTAGTCATAGAGCGCCGTAACATCGGCGGCAGTGATGTTGCCATCACCATTGACATCAGCATTCACAGGGAGCCCTACCCCATCAACAACCACCTTCCTTATTGCCAGCACGCTATTCTTGTCGGCATTCCAGCAAGCAATGCGCACCCTGTAGTTAGGAATAGTGACATCTTCCATCTCGAAAGAGACTTCAAATTTTCGCTCGAATGTCACATTGGTAAAAAGATGGTATTCACTCTTGACAACATTGCCATCAGCATCAAGAATCTCTATTGTGGGAGAACCTTTTATGGAATTATAGGCACTCGATGAATAGGTGGTGGAATAGGCTGTAATGTCAACTTTAACTGTGTCACACCCCACATTTTCGATTAAAGGCGAGATGAGTGTGTAATCAACGCCACTGCCAAAATGATACAACACGATTCTGTTGTGACTAATATCATCGGTATTCAATATCATATTGTCGCGAGTATAGGTCCAACCGTCATAATGATTCTGGTCAAACAGCGCAAGCTCAACGGCATGTGTGGCAAAAAACGCAAAAAAAGAAACCAAGACTATTATACTTCTTTTCATGATTTAGTTTTTTAAAAACAAAGAAAATTTGCTCACACAAAAGTAGATATTTTGTCAGAAATATGCAAAATTTGATATCTAAAAAACAAAAATCACAACAATGCGCTTTGCCCCCCAGCGCGAGAGTTTGCTTATTTCATTTGTGTTGACTACCTTTGCAGTGGATTTAATCATAGATGAATTATGACTAAGAAAAGAAAGAAAACCGCCAAGTCAAAAAAGGCTAAAATAACAATCCCCCGATGGGCAAAAATCACTGCCGCTGTAGCGGTGGTGGTGATTGCTATCGCAACAGTAGTAGCAGCCCCCTATTTAACTGCCACGAGCGACAAAGATGCTACACTGTTTTTGAAAAAAGGTACCAGCAACGATGCTGTCGCCGACTCCCTTGCACGTTTCACCAATGAGCATTTCGCCTCAAAAGTCATGAAGCTCATCAACCTCACTCATGGCGACCTGAGCACACGACATGGAGCTTTCAACATCAAGAAAGGAGAGAGTGCATTGAGCGTGGCCAACCACCTGAGACGCGGTGAGCCCGACGAAATAAAGCTCACAATCAACAACATTCGCACTAAGGAAGAACTCGCAAAGCGTATCGCAAAGCGATTGATGATGAGCCGCGACGAGATTCTCAAAGCTCTGAACGACAAGGAATTGTGTGCAAAATATAACAAGAACCCTGATAACATCATAGGCATTTTCCTGCCCGACACCTACCAGTTCCTGTGGGATTTGGAACCCGACAAGCTCATCGACCACATGGCAAAATACAGCAACAACTTCTGGAACAACGAGCGCAAAGAAAAAGCACAAAAACTTGGACTCACTCCCGATGAAGTCGTAACACTGGCATCAATAGTAGAAGGAGAGACATCCAAAGCCGACGAGAAAGGGAAGGTGGCACGCCTGTACTTGAACCGCCTTGCAAAGCATATCAAGCTTCAAGCCGACCCCACAGTGAAATTTGCGCTGCAAAACTTCGCGTTGCGACGCATCACCTTCGAGGATTGCAGCGTCCAGTCGCCATGGAACACCTATTATGTTGAAGGACTGCCACCAGGTCCCATCTGCATCCCCGAAAAAGCTTCAATCGATGCCGTGCTCAATGCTCCCAAGCACAACTACATCTACATGTGTGCCAAGGAGGATTTCTCGGGCTACCACAACTTTGCCGAGACACTTGCCGAGCACGAGGCATTCGCCGCCAAGTACCACCAAGCCCTCCGCGAGAAAGGCATCAGAAGATAGTCTCGCCCCCAACACTGAGCACTACTAAATGACAATAAATGACAAAAGTGAAGAAAAGGTATCGATCCTTCTCTTCACTTTTTTATTTCGTCAGTTTATTGACATCACTCTTTCTCATTCTCCTTCATCATCAATGCTGTTGATGACCGTGATGTCCATGATTTGTTTTGCTTTTTCCAGGTCTTTCCTGAAAACAACAACGCGCATAGTGCCTTGTGAGAGCCCCTGCAGGAGAGCATTGGCTGTGGCATCGCCCATGACCCCGGCTATCACACCATTGGTCTCGAGAACGCCCTTGACTATATTAGCCTCAACTGGACTATCATACTTGCCAAAAACCACGATATCATCTTCTTTTTCCATATCTATCTATTTAAATATAATTAAATAACGCTCTTGTTAAATATTTTGCATTGTGCATTATGCGTTGTTTTTGTCGTCACTCATCTCGTCGAGCACTTTTTTGAGTTCCTCGTCGGTAGCGGTGAGTTTTGCCTTGCACACCTTGAGAAGCTGCAGCGAGCGGGCCGTGTACTGGCTCAGGTTGTCGATGCTGCACTCTGGGCTCTGCATCTTCTTCACAATTTCCTCAAGCTCGGTTACCGCTTGAGTGTAGGTCATTTTGCTAATATCTTGATTCTCCATATCTTAATTATTTTATTATTCAACAATACTTGAAATCTCACCGTCTTTCAACATGGTCACAATGTGCTCACCAGGCTTGAGGCAGGCAACGTTAGTAACCACATGACCATTGTGAGTTGTGAGCGAGTAGCCGCGATTGAGAGTGTTCTGCGGCGACAACAGCTGCACCTTGTCGGAGAGCGAAGCAATCATCATGCGCTCACGCTCCATCCTGCCATTGACAGCCGACTTCGAAAGCTCGATGCAACGGTCGAGACGCGCTCGCTCATTACTGATGCGCGACTTGAGCACGAGTGGAATAGCCTGAGCATAGTTGCCAAGCTTGAGCCTGCTTGTCTCCACCAACTTCTGAGCCGCTACAGGGATATAACTTCCATAGTAGGACAGTTGTTCCCGAGAATGGGAAATCGCCTCGCGGGCATTAGTCACTATCGCCGAGGCAAGCTCATTGAGGCGGTCGAGCTCAACAGCACCACAATGAACCAAGAATTGCGCCGCGGCAGTGGGTGTCTTCACATGAAGTTTCGACACCAAGTCGGGGATTGTGACATCACGGTCATGCCCTATTCCTGTAATCACCGGAAGGGGGAACTGGGCAATGTTGGCACCAAGCTCATAGCTGTCGAAGGAGTTGAGGTCACTTGTCGAACCCCCACCGCGTATTATCACCACACAATCAAACATTTCTTCCACCGCCACTATGCGTTCGAGAGCCGCAATTACCGATGGAACCGTGTTCACACCCTGCATCACCGCCTCAAAGAGGCAAGTGTAAAATTTCAAGCCATACTCATTGTTGTGCAACTGATTGATGAAATCGCCATATCCTGCTGCTCCTGCAGCCGAAATAACAGCGATGCGTTGCGGCACAAGCGGCCATTCAAGCTGCTTGTTCATGTCGATAATGCCATCGGCTGTGAGCTTGGCGATAATCTCGCGCCTGATGCGTTCCATATCACCAAGGGTGTACTCGGGGTTGATGTCGGTAATCACTGCCTTCAAGCCATATAGCTCATGAAAATTGGCATTGACTTTCACCATCACATTCATGCCGGTCGACAAGTGTTTTCCCGTCTTCTTCAAGAAGAAAGAATCCAACACCGCAAACGTGCTCGCCCAGATCACTGCGCCCAAGCGTGCCACCGTGTTTTCCCTGTCATCTTTCTGAATGAGCTCTAAGTAGCAATGCCCTCTCGAGACTCTAAGGTCACTTGTCTCGGCGGTCACCCAGCATCCCTGTACTTGAGGGTCGTAGACCAGCTCCTTGATGCGATGATTAAATTCGAGAAGTGTTAACGATTCATTCATTTCACACAGTCATTAATGCTTAGGCTTTTCTTTTTTGAATTTTGCCTTTTTGATGCTGTAAACCACCCTGTCGGTGACGATAGGAGCATAACGTGCAAAATTCTCTCCCATAAAGAAGTCCTCGAGATTGCATTTCGCAATTAGAGTCTCGTCTTCAAAAGTGAGTTCGATCATCGCAAAGTACACTAAGCTCTTGAGCTCTTCCACGAGTTGCCTGGGTGCTTTCACGTTGATAAAGTCGTCGATAGTGGGCACCGTGATGAATTTATCGGTAGGCAGCTGGTTCCAGTTCATATCGTAGAATGAGATGCGACTATCCTTATAAGGAGTAATCACAGTCTCTATCACGGCAAGCACGGTGTCTTTCTTCGATTTGGGCAGCAGCTTCATCTCCACTCTGCCACCCTGCGAAGTAGCTATGAGCATGTAGTCGTGAGTGAGTTTCAGTATGTGCGACTCAGAAGTCTGCAACCCATTAAGCTGTTCGGCCTTAGTATCCTTGCCATAGTTGTTGAGCAAGTCATATCGAGCCACTAACGACAGGCTGTTGAAAATCTCACCTTTCTCTTCGGTAAAAAGCTTTGCAACCCCATCATAGGCACTCATCGTTTGACCCACCAGCAACGAGACCAGTATTAATAATGTTTTTTTCATTTTCGTGTGATTGTGCCGTCGTCGGCGATATTAAGTTTGTTGTCCTTGAAATCACTGATTGTGAGCTCACGCATGTCTTTGGGCACGGCATTGGTAGGGTCGAAGTGAGGCCCTGTGGAGTTTTGAAGGAAAGAATGAATCTTGCCGTCAATAAACTTCCCGCTACCGTCAATCCTTGCCACCAGCAAGGGAGCATGACCAGTTTGGCCGGCAGTGCTCATCCCTATCGTGACAAAGTTGCCAAGGCTGTAAGCAATCAGATGGTCGTTATACAGCTCCACTGCTCGAGGCACGTGGGGGCCATGCCCATAGACGATATCGGCGCCACAGTCGATGCACAGGTGCGCAAACTGTATCACATCGCCACGATCCATGCCATGGAAATACTCTGTTCCAAAAGGCACGTGACGTTTAGAAGTTCCCTCGGCTCCACCATGGAAGCACACTATCACTATGTCGCAATCCTTGCGCAGTTGCGTCACTATGCGTCTCACTGTCGCCGTGTCTTGTGTCTTCAAGGAGTAATCTTCGTGTCCAAAGGCGCAGAAGCCATACTTCACTCCTTTTATCTCACGAATGCTCGTTTCGCAATCCTTGGTACCAGCCACACCAATTCCTGCATTGCGCAAAGTCTTGATTGTTGACTGCGTGCCAGCATCATAGAAGTCAAAAATGTGATTGTTGGCAATTCCCAAGAAGTCATAGCCAGCATCAACCATCAAGTTGACAAAATGAGTGGGCATCATGAACGAGTAGGACAAGGGACCTGGACGCTTGCGCACATTACCGCTATCGGCAAGCACTCCTTCAAGATTTCCGCATGCCACATCGGCATTTTGCAATATCGAGGCGCAGTCCTTGAAGAGGTCTTTGCCATCGTTGGGGGGCATGCGTCGCACGGGCTTTGTCGACCCAAGCATCATGTCGCCATTCATAGCGATGGTAATGGTGTCTACGATAGGCTTGCGGCTGCCATCCCGAGCAGTAGTGTCGCTGCCTGATGCCGCTTTGCCATCTTTGCCTGAGACGCCACAGCCTGCCAGCATTGCTGCAGCAGCGGCTATGACTATGGCATTTATTATTGTCTTATATTTTGTCATCTCGTTTTCAGTGTTTTATTGTGATAGAACCATCGTCGGCAATATCGAGGCGGTTGTCTTTGATATCTTCCTGTGTCAGGGTTCTGATCTCTCTCACCACAGCATTGCCGGCATCACGGCGAGGGCCTTTGTCACGATACTGGATGAACCCATGAATCTTGCCGTCAATAAAGTTGCCGTTGCCGTCAAGGCGGGCCACAAGCACCGGAGCAAATGCTGTAGCACCATGAAGGCTCATTCCACGAGGGGTGGCAAAATTGCCCAGGCTGTAGGCTATCAAGTGCCCCTTGTAAAGTTCTATGGCACGGCACACGTGAGGCCCATGGCCATAGACGATGTCGGCACCATTGTCGATGCACAAGTGGGTGAACTGCCTGAGGTTGCCTCGGTCGGCACCGTGGAAATACTCTGTCCCATAGGGCAGATGCCGCTCCGAGATGCCTTCAGAGCCGCCATGGAAGCACACTATCAAGATATCGCACTGCTTGCGCAGCTGCTTGACAATGCGCACAACGGTAGCGGTGTCTTGAGTCCTGAGTGAATACTGTTCATGCCCGAAAGCACAGAAGCCATATTTCACTCCTTTTATCTCACGAATGCTCATTTCGCAATCCTTGGTACCAGCCACACCAATTCCGTTTTCCTTGAGAGTGTTGATGGTGGTGGCAATGCACTCGGGAAAGAAATCGTTGATATGATTGTTGGCAATGCCTAAAAAGTCATAACCGGCATCTACCAGCAGTTTCACACTCTTGGTGGGCATCATGAACGAGAAATTCAGTGGACCGGGTGGCTTGCGAGTCTTACCGCTGTCGGCAAGCACGCCCTCCAGATTGCCACATGCCACGTCGGCACTTTGCAAAATCGAGGCGCAGTCGATAAAGATGTCACGGCCATCGTTGGGAGGCATATTTCGCGTTGGAAGTATGGTACCTGTCATGATGTCTCCGTTCATCGCTATTGTCACGGTATCGACGCTACGCATGCGCTGAGCCGTGGAATCCTTACTCTGGATAGTGCTGCCGCCTGGGGGCTTGGCGCCATTCCCTGTGCCATCAACACACGACAACAGCAAGAGTGCAAGGCCCAGAGCCATTATTCCTGTCTTTTTCATAATCATCAAATACAAGCCTTAAAAAATTTCATCATTTTTTCTCGATACAATAGACTATTGTGCCATAAGTAAAGTCAAAATAGATTTGCGCCTTGCCGTTCTGCTCAATCCGCAAGCGCATGACACCCTGAACGCCATCTTGATCAACGATTTTCACTTTCACCTGACGGCCACCTTTCCTGTCTTCAAAAGAGTCGACATACTGCGTCACCTCATATCGCCCGGTCTTGCCACCAAAGACAGTGATAACCTCCTCGTCCCAATCAATCTTCACCTCTATATCACACCTGTTCCAGTTGCTCCAGTTTTGCCAGCCACCGCCAGGCTCGTCTTTCAAGTGATAGGCATATTGATAGGCTTTAAACCACTCGGTCTCGGCATGAGCAGTAAGACCTATGCTGAACAGCAGCAACAGCACTAATAAAGTCTTTTTCATAATCTCGATAGTATTATAGGGGTGAATTCTATTATTGATTCTATATTACTATATTAGCAGGCACTACTGGCCTTCTGTCATCTTTTACGGGTGATGGTTCCGTCGTCGGCAATGTCAAGTTGGTTGTCTTTGATGTCCTCGTTGGTAAGCGTTCTAATCTCATCTACCACAACTCCTGTTGTGTCGACACGAGGTCCCAAATCACGGTACTGGATGAATGGGTGAATCCTGCCGTCGATAAACTCTCCATTGAGGTTAAGCCTCACTGTGAGCAACGGTGCATAGGCAGTCTGGTAATGGAGCTTCATGCCACGAGGGGTGGCAAAATTGCCCAGGCTGTAGGCAATGAGATGGTTCTTGTAAAGCTCTATGGCACGGCACACGTGAGGTCCATGCCCATAGACAATGTCGGCACCATTGTCGATGCACAAGTGTGCAAACTGGCGCAGGTTGCCACGGTCGGCTTTATAAAAATACTCTGTCCCATAAGGCAGGTGGCGCTGGTCGAGACCCTCTGAACCGCCATGGAAGCACACTATCACAATGTCACAGTCGTTGCGCAGCTTCTTCACTATGCGCTTCACTGTCACTGTGTCCTGTGTGCGCAAGGTATAACTCTCGTGACCGAAGGCACAGAAGCCATATTTCACGCCATTGATCACTTTTATGCTTGTCTCGCAATCCTTGGTACCAGCCACACCAATGCCATTATCGGTCAAAGTCTTGATGGTAGATTGAATTCCGGCAGGATAAAAGTCGTTGATGTGATTGTTGGCAATTCCCATAAAGTCATAACCGGCATTGACCAGCAACTGCACACTCCTTGTGGGCATCATGAACGAGAAAGACAAGCGACCTGGACGCTTGCGTGTCTTACCATTGTCGGCAAGTACGCCTTCCAGATTGCCGCATGCCACATCCACACTTCGGATTATCGAATCACAATCGATGAAGATGTCGCGCCCATCGTTGGGAGGCATGTCCATCTCGGGCTTTATAGAACCCGTCATTATATCGCCATTCATAGAAATGGTGACAAACTCTGGCTTGCTCGCTTGTTGGGTGGCAGCAGGTTGCTGGTTGTCGATACTCTGGGCCAATGCCATTGAGAACACACACAGCAGCAACACTAAAGGCAAACTTCGATACAATCTCATTTTATCGTCTTATTTATAGGCTTTTATATATAATTCCCTGATATCATCGGCCGTATATTCGCGTGGGGCATGCGATGGGCTTCCGCTCATGATAGCCTCAAAGCTCATGTCGTCAACTGCCGCCATATAAGCATCGCGATCTATACCATAATCATGAAGGGTGGGCACACCCAGTTTCTCGATGAGTTTTTCTACTTCCTCGACAAATTTCTCGCTCGCGTCAATCTCATCAACAGACTGAATGCGCAGGTAGTTGGCGATGCGGGCAAGGTTGTGACGAGCCGACATCTCCATGTCGTTCAAGCACACTTTCAGGAGCATGGCATTGGCCATGCCGTGAGGAATGTTGAACTTGGCGCCCAGGGGACGGCTCATACCATGAACGAGGGTCACGCTGGAATTGTTGATACACACTCCGGCCTGCAATGCCGCTATCGACATTTCGCGACGAGCATTGGCATTGCTGCCGTCGCGATAGGCCTGAGGCAGATAACGCATAATGCGCTTGATGGCACTCAACGCCAACGCATCGCTCAAGGGCTGGGCGTTGACCGAGATAAACGCCTCGATTGCGTGAGTCAGAGCATCAAGACCGGTAGCGACGGTAACACTCTTGGGACATCCGTTGGAGAACGTGTAGTCGAGCATCGCCATCTTGGGGAGCAAGGCATCGCCCGAGAGAAACATCTTCACGCCACTGTTCTCGTCGGTGATAATAGTATATTTTGTCACTTCCGAGCCCGAGCCGGCAGTTGTTGGGATACACACAACCGGGGGGAGTTGCTCATCATCAATGCGCACGCCTTTATAGTCGGCGATAGAGCCAGGCAGCACCGTCATTGCAGCAATAGCCTTGGCGGCATCGAGCGGACTGCCGCCTCCCAAACCTATGATGAAGTCGCAGCCATTCTCTTGATACATCTTAACGCCAAGCTCCACCATTCCCACGGTGGGCTCACCTTCGATTTTTGACAGCACGGTATATTTCACTCGCTCACTGTCGAGAGTACGCTCTAAGCTCGCTGTCATCGTCGAGCGGCTCACAATGGGGCCTGTCACTATCAACGCATGTTTTCCATAGGCACCAAACACGTTCTCGGCGGTGGCAACAATGTTGTCGCCCATAAATATTTTGTCAGGGACTTTAAACTGCTTCATAGATTTCGCTTTTTATGAATAATCATTCTTTTGGGCAAAAATACTAAAAAACTTTTATTTTTCAGAGAAAAACAAAAGTTTTTTTGGCCATTTCAATGAAATACTCTTCTTGCAAGAGAGACAATCCATGCGTTTCATCAGTCATCAATAGTTTGAGATGATATATCCGCCATTGACCGTTGGACGCACTTGGTAAACATTCAGCCCCACCTTGTAGTCAATCGCCATGCCACTCTTGGGGCCACCGCCACCCAGCAACACATCGTAGTGTGATTTGCACTTGTTGCACACGGCGTCGAGAGTAGTGGGATCGATACTCACGGTAACCTCGGCATTGTGTTCAACGGGGCATGACAGGTCAAAGGCCATGGGGACAGCTCCGCCACTGCCCAGGTCCTGACCCATAAACAACAACACGCCGCCAAAGCCAGTGTAGGTGTTCACATTATAAGGAAAATTTGATGGTATCCCCTTAAAGCGGTTGAAGATGCGATATTCACCCAAACTGTGAACGCCATAAGTGTTCCACTTGCCATATTCACCCAAATCGATGAGAACCGAATAGCCCGGTAGAGACTTGTTGTCGATTCGCTCGCAGCCCAGAAGCAGCATCACACACGACACTAACGCAAGCAGATATGATATTTTCTTCTTTATCTTCATTCTATTCTATAAACGAGAAAAAACAACTATTATTTTAAAAAAAGTAGTAACTTTGCATCCTCAAATACACAACTATATATATTATGAACAAACTCAACTTGAAATATGACGGCGGCAGTGAGTTCTCGAAGAAGCTCTTTCTTGAAACCTATGGATGCCAGATGAATGTTGCCGACAGCGAAGTAGTAGCATCAGTGATGCAGATGGCCGGCTATGGCACAACCGATGATCTCGATGCAGCCGACGCTATCTTTATCAACACTTGCAGCGTACGAGACAATGCCGAGCAGCGCATCATATCTCGCCTCAACACGTTGAACGCTCTGCGCAGGAAACGCCAGCGTCGCCTCATCGTGGGCATACTTGGCTGCATGGCCGAGCGCATG
This sequence comes from uncultured Prevotellaceae bacterium, assembly GCA_947167995.1. GTDB lineage: Bacteria > Bacteroidota > Bacteroidia > Bacteroidales > Muribaculaceae > Sodaliphilus. Next base: position 1,240 of record CAMVKS010000055.1, on the reverse strand, counting down.
AAAAACGAGCTTATCAACAACCATGGTGTGGACCTCGTGGCTGGTCCCGACAGCTACCTCGAGCTGCCAAGCCTGATTGCAGCTGCCGAGAATGGAGAGAAATCCATCAATGTGGAGCTCTCGACCACCGAGACCTATCGCGACATCATCCCCACCCGACTGGGCAGCAGCCGCACCAGTGGTTTCATCTCCATCATGCGTGGCTGCAACAACTTCTGCACCTACTGCATCGTGCCCTACACACGCGGTCGTGAACGCAGCCGTGAGCCCCAGAGCATCATGGATGAGCTGAGAGACCTGCAGGAAAAGGGCTTTAAAGAGGTCACTCTGCTGGGACAGAACGTGAATTCCTACCTATATAAAGGTCAAAACGGCGACGTGGACTTCGCCGCACTGCTGGCAATGGTAGCCGAGGCCGCACCAGAGATGCGTGTGCGTTTCACCACCAGCAACCCCGAGGACCTGAGCGACGCCATCATCGACACGATGGCAAGCCATGCCAACATCTGCAACCACATCCATCTGCCTGTGCAAAGCGGCAGCAACAAGGTGCTCAAGCTCATGAACCGCAAGTATACCCGCGAGTGGTACCTCGACAGAATAGCACGCATCCGCGCTGTCATGCCCAACTGCGGCATCTCGACCGACATGTTCACCGGCTTCCACGACGAGACCGAGGAGGACTTCCAAGAGACGCTGAGCCTGATGCGAGAGGTGGGATTTGACTCGTCGTTCATGTTCAAGTACAGCGAGCGACCAGGCACCGTCGCAGCAAAGCGCCTCCCCGACAATGTGCCCGAAGATGTGAAAATAGACCGCCTGAACCGAATGATCGCCTTGCAGAACGAACTCTCCCTGTGCAGCAACCGCAATGACGTGGGCAAGACCTTCGAGGTCCTTGTCGAAGGCTACAGCAAGCGCTCCAAGGACGACATGTTTGGCCGAACACAACAAAACAAAGTGATTGTTTTCCCTGCTGGAGACACCAAGATAGGCGACCGAGTGATGTGTAAAGTGGAAAAAGCCACCAGCGCCACCTTGATAGGCGTGAGAGAGTAGTACTGAATGACTGTTTACTCCCTACATTCCTTTAACTCCTTTACATCCTTATAAAAAGCCTAAGAGTCCCAACCTTAAATGGTTGAGACTCTTTGTTTTAGTGGCGGGGGCCGGATTCGAACCAACGACCTCTGGGTTATGAGCCCAACGAGCTACCACTGCTCCACCCCGCGATTTGCGA